>DAOQPR010000184.1:0-6283 GCA_035333265.1 Anaerolineales bacterium | reverse complement strand
CAAGATGCTGCTGATCAAATGGGGATGGAAAGTCCCTGCTTTGTTTCATTTATTCCGTATGCTTACGACACGGAAGACCATTGCCTGCATGGTATTTGATCACTGGTTCTACAAGCCCGCCGATTTGCCTTTTGAATCCTGGGCAGTAGACCGGTCTCATGCCATGAATGCAGACATTGCACATGCAACCTTCAAAGCCTGGAAATCGATCAATGCCACAAACCTGACCAACGACTTGGAAAAGCTATTCATCCCTGTACTTGTCATTTTTGGAGAGCGAGATGGAACTGTTCCTGTAGCACAAGCCCATCTTTTCAAGGAACGGCTGCCTGCTACACAACTTGTCCTCATAAAAGACTGCGGGCATTTCCCAATGTATGAAACATTTGACGAATACATCAAACCTTTACAACTATTCCTGATGCAATAGAAAGGCTTGTTTATGGCATACGATGAGAAATTCGCAGAACGAGTCCGGGCCGAGTTGCAGGGATTGCCCTATGTGGAAAAGAAAATGTTCGGCGGGCTTGGGTATCTCATTCACGGCAATATGGCCTGCGGCTGGTATAACGGTCACATGGTGGCACGCATCGACCCGGCGCATCACGCAAGCTATCTAAAAAAGAAATACGTCAGGCCGTTTGCTTTACGAGGCAAGCCCATGAAAGGCTGGCTGCTCATCGAACCAGACGGCTATAAGACCGCAAAGCAATTAAGAGCTTGGATAAAAATCGGTCTTGAATATGCGGCGAGCCTGCCGCCCAAATAGCCAGACAAATAAAAAGGAACATCATGGGCGCAACGATTGGTCTTTCGGCACTCATCCTCATCGCAGGTCTTATCGGCTTCCTATTCTGGCGGCAGCGCAAGATCTTCGATGACATTGGGCAATTCTACAAAGACAACAAACTGTTTTACCGCGAAACCTCGCCGGTCGAACATCCCTTTATTTATACAGACATTCGCCCGATCTGCACACAAGGTCACTTACTGCCTGATATGCCTTTCACCTTCATTTTAGGTTCCCGGTCTGAAGGGGCAGGGCAGACACGAATTCTGCACACTTATATCGGCGTCTTCATTCCCGATCACCCCAAACTCAGCGACATTTGGCTTAGTTCATGGCAGAAGAAAGTAGCGGAACGCGGAGACAATTGGGCAAAACATTCAGGCATGGAACCGATAGAAAAGAACTGGGGCTTGATGGGCGCTCCCGAAGACCTGCCAATCGTAGCCAAACGGATCAACAACGGCATTTTGATCTCATGGATCGGACTACACATTCGTAAAACCTTCGAAGCCCGGCTGGATGAATTGAAGGCCACCCTCTGACATGAAAGCCATGCTGCTGGAATCACTTGGAGATGTAGCTCCGCCTCAGACTCCCTTGAGGCTGGTTCAACATCCCGAGCCGATTCTCGCCGCTGGCGAAGTGCTGATCAAGGTCAGCCGCTGCGGAGTCTGTCACACCGAATTGGACGAGATCGAAGGTCGGACTCCACCGCCAAATTTGCCGGTCATTTTGGGGCATCAGGTGGTTGGGACTATGGAGTCCGACAGCTTGCTGTCGGAAACGCAGGAGCAAGCTCCTGCACTCCATAAAGGTCAACGCATGGGCGTGGCATGGATCGCATCCGCTTGTGGGGAGTGTGATTTCTGCAAAAGCGGACGGGAAAATCTTTGCGCTGAATTCAAAGCCACCGGCAGGGACATAGACGGTGGATATGCCGAATACATGAAAGTCCGCGCAGATTTTGTGCATCCCATCCCTGATTCGCTTTCTGATTCCGAGGCGGCTCCGTTGTTATGTGCCGGTGCAATTGGATATCGTTCGCTGCGGTTGAGCAACTTGCAAGATGGACAATCGCTTGGGTTGATGGGCTTCGGCGGGTCGAATCATTTGGTGCTCAAGCTGGCAAAACACAAATTCCCGAATTCTCCAATCTTCGTCTTTAGCAGAAATCCAGCAGAACGCGAATTCGCTCTTTCGTTGGGAGCGGCCTGGGCGGGGGAAATTAATCAGAATCCGCCTGAGGCGTTGGATGCGGTCATAGACACCACACCAGTTTGGAGTCCGGATCTGGAGGCGTTGAAATGTCTGAGAGCAGGCGGGAGATTGGTGGTCAATGCAATTCGTAAAGAGGAAAAAAATAAGGATGTCCTTCTCCAGTTAAATTACCCCGAGCATTTATGGCTGGAAAAGGAAATCAAAAGTGTGGCGAATGTGACGCGTGCAGATGTACGGGAATTTTTGCAGATCGCAGCGGAAGCACAGATCAAACCGGAGTTTCAGGAGT
This sequence comes from Anaerolineales bacterium, assembly GCA_035333265.1. Classification (GTDB taxonomy): domain Bacteria; phylum Chloroflexota; class Anaerolineae; order Anaerolineales; family Villigracilaceae; genus Villigracilis. Next base: position 3,986 of record DAOQPR010000184.1, on the reverse strand, counting down.
ATGCGCTGGAGGACGCCAACCGGGCGTTAATCGAAATGAAGTTGGGGAAAATTCGCGGCGCGAAAGTATTACGTATTTCTTAACGCGGGTAATGAATCGGGGGATGATGACGACCAAGACATTGATCAAATTTATCGGAGGATGCGATGACTGAATCAAAAATAACCGTATACGGCGCGTATTGGTGCCCGGACTGCCGCCGGGCAAAGAAATTTTTAGGTGAACAATTCATTCCATTCCAATGGGTGGATATCGAACAGGATAAGGAAGCAGAAGCTTTCGTATTGCAAAAGAATAGCGGTAAACGCATCATTCCCACCATCGTTTTTGAAGATGGCTCTTTCTTGGTTGAGCCATCGAACGCGGAACTGGCAAAGAAGCTGGGGCTTAAGACAGAAGCGAAGAAAACCTATTACGACCTGATCATCATCGGCGGCGGCCCGGCTGGGTTGACCTCAGCCATTTACGCGTCGCGCGAAGGCGCAGATGTGTTGCTGATCGAACGCTCCGGCCTGGGCGGGCAGGCGGGCATCACAGTTGGGTTGGATAACTTTCCCGGCTTCCCGGAGGGAATCAGCGGGCAGGAATTCTCAGAGCGAATCGCTCAACAGGCGCGGCGCTTCGGTGTGGAAATTTTACAGGCGGTGGATGTCGAACGGTTGGAAGAGGAGGAAGGCTATCACGAGGTTTACACTTCGGATGGCAAACATTATCACTCGCGCGCTGTTCTGCTTGCCACAGGCGCATCGTATCGCCGTTTGGAAGTGCCCGGCGAGGATGATTACATCGGCGCAGGAATCCATTTTTGCGCGACCTGTGACGGTCCATTTTATAAGGGCGCGAAGGAAATCGTGGTGGTCGGCGGCGGGAATTCGGCGGTGGAGGAAGGCTTGCATCTGACGACCTTCGCCGAGAAAGTGACTCTGTTAGTGCGCGGCGACAAACTCACAGCCAGTCAGATCGCAATCGACAAAGTAAACGAATCTGGTTCACGTATCGATGTGCGCTACAACACCATCGTCGATGCGTTCGAAGGCCAGGATTCAAAATTAAAATCCATCAAGACCCGCGACCAGGTGACGGGTGAAGCAGGCGAAATTCATCCCGCCGCAGCCTTCGTCTTCATCGGACAAACTCCGAACACAGCCTTTGCCAAGGGATATGTGGAGATGGATAAATACGGATTCATCCTCACGGGTCATGACCTGGTTCACCAAAGTGGCACAACAGACAAACAACCCTTACCCTTCGAGACCAGCGTACCGGGAATCTTTGCCGCTGGAGATGCGCGCCACGGAAGCGTAAAACAGGTCGCATCGGCGGTAGGCGAAGGCGCGGCGGCGGCGATCTCGATCCGCGAGTTGTTGAAGAGGAGTTAAGTGAAACACACAGACGGCGCAGTTTGCGCCGTCTGTGACGTATTACAGGTGGGATATATGCCCTGTGTCACTCAAAAGAATGTGGGATTTGGGGTGTAATTAATTCGTCGCCAAGAACGACAATAAAACCACATCATCTCATGGAGGAACCATTGACCACCCCAATCATCACTGTCTACGGCGCAGACTGGTGCCCGGATTGCAGACGTTCCAAACAACTCCTAGACAAATATTCCATTGCATATTTATGGGTGGATACAGATACAAATCACGAAGCTGAAACTCTTGTAAGGCAACTAAACAACGGGAAGCGCATCATTCCCACCATCGTTTTCCAGGATCATTCCTTTCTTGCGGAACCTTCAGACTCTGAACTTGCACAAAAGCTTGGCATTGCTGTGGGAGCATAAAACAAAATAAAGACGAACGCCCTCTGGAATCATTCAGCGGGCGTTTTTGTGTTTCAAATTGAAGCAGGGTAAAATTTGCAGGCTTGCATTCCATACTTCCTTGAGGAGGAGCCGCATGGCTTCGGACAAATATATTCTCGCCATCGACCTGGGGACATCGGGTCCAAAGGTAGCCTTGTTTTCATTGAGCGGAGATTTGATCGGCAGTGAGTTTCAGGAAAACCGTGTACTGCTTTTACCCGGCGGAGGTGCAGAACAATCCCCTGCCGAATGGTGGCAGACGATCGACACAGCCATCAAACGTCTGCTTGGAAAAAAGCTTATTCCCAACGAAGACATTGTGGCCATCAGCACCACGGGGCAATGGTCCGGCACGGTGGCGGTTGACCGGGATGGGAAAGCCATTGGCAATGCAGTCATCTGGATGGACTCGCGTGGCGCGCCGCATGTAAATGAGATCGCGGGCGGAGCGATCAACATCGAAGGATATGCTCCCGGCAAATTATTGAAGTGGATCTCGCTTACGGGCGGCATCCCAGGAAAATCAGGCAAGGATCCCATCGCGCACATTTTGTACCTCAAGTACAAACAACCCGATGTCTATAAGAACACATACAAATTCCTTGAGCCCATCGACTATGTTGGCCTGCTGCTGACCGGGAAAATGGCGGCCTCGTTCAATTCGATCATCCTTCACTGGGTGACGGACAATCGAAAGATAAACCAGGTCGATTACAACAAAGATCTGATCCGCATGTCGGGCATTGAGCGTGAAAAATTACCCGATCTATATCCACCCAATGCCGTGTTGGGAAACCTCCTGCCAAAGATCGCGAAGGAATGGGGGCTGCGTGAAGATGTGCAAGTCATCATGGGGTCGCCAGATGTGCATTCGGCGGCGGTTGGCTCGGGTGCCGTGGAGGATTTCGATACGCATGTGTACATCGGCACTTCGGGGTGGATGACCTGTCACGTACCCTTCAAGAAAACGGATGTGTTCCACAACCTGGCCGCGCTTCCCTCCGCCATCCCGGGCCGGTATCTGCTCACAAACGAACAGGACTGCGCAGGTGTGAACCTCCAATTTTTGCGCGACAATCTTTTCTTTCATCAGGATGAGTTAGAAACCCAGAAACCCGAGAATGTATACAGGCTCTTCGATCAGATCGCGGAACGAACTCCTGCCGGAAGCGGGGACTTGATCTACACGCCCTGGCTCTACGGCGAGCGGACTCCTGTGGAAGACCCGCACGTGCGCGGCGCATTTTTCAACATGTCGCTGCATACCCATCGGGAACATATGGTGCGGGCTGTTTTTGAGGGTGTGGCCTACAATGCGCGCTGGCTGCTGAAATATGTCGAACTGTTCAACGGCAAGCGGGTGAACGCCATCAACATGGTTGGCGGCGGAGCAAAGTCGGACGTGTGGTGTCAGATCCATGCGGACGTCCTGGATCGGCCCATTCGGCAGATGAAGGAACCGATCGAAGTGAATGTTCGCGGTGCTTCGATGCTGGCGGCGGCCTCGTAGGGGCACATCCGCTACGAAGACATTGCCAAACACGTTCCAGTTGCAAAGACCTACCTGCCCAACCCGGATCATCGCAAGGTGTATGATGAACTGTTTGACCAATTCCTTGCAATTTACGAGAATAATAAGAAGATGTATGCGCGTTTGAATCGAGTAGTCGGGTAGTCGAGTCGGGTGTTCGCTTGGTCGAGTAGTTGCGTAGTCGAAGGATGAATATGAAGATCGAAGATTTTTTGATGGACAATTTAGATAAACTTCCCGCGCCGGTAGTGGCCTGGGTGGAAAAACGCATGAAGAGAATTCCTTCTGTGCGTGAGAAGATCGACAAGGAATACGATGAGTTGATGGCTGGCCTGGAAAAATCGCTCAAGCCCTATAAAGATAGTGCGCCAACCTTTGCAAAACTCCCCTCCACAGGCCGCGACCGTGAGGAAATTCTGAGCGAAATGGAAAGCCTGCGCAATCGGGAAGAGTCACAATGGAAGGATGGTTTTGTCTCCGGGGCGGTGTACCATGGCGACGAAGCACACATCGACTTCCTGAACCAGGTCTACGCGATCAACTCACAGAGTAATCCCCTGCACTCGGATGTATGGCCAAGCGCGACCAAGTTCGAGGCGGAGATCGTCGCCATGACTGCGAACATGCTCGGTGGTGATGGTCAGG
>DAOQPR010000183.1:4538-6283 GCA_035333265.1 Anaerolineales bacterium | reverse complement strand
AGCCTCAACCTGACAGCAAAACTTCCGGTGATCGCCGCATTCATTTACCGGTATAAATACTTTGGTGAAAAGAAAAAGCCAAGCTTCAACCCCAAACTGGATTATGGCGCAAACTTTGCGCGCATGATGAAGGTATCAGACAAAAAGGGATATGCTGACCTCTCCCGCCTGTACTTCCTTCTGCACTCCGATCATGAATCTGGAAATGTCTCGGCTCACGCCACCCATTTGGTTGGGTCATCGCTTTCAGATATTTACTTCGCCTTTTCCGCCGGTTTGAGCGGTTTGGCAGGTCCATTGCATGGTCTGGCGAATCAGGAATGCCTTGGCTGGTTGTTGGATGTTCATAAACGCTTCAATGGCGTTCCGTCTCGCGATGACCTGTATAAATACGCCTGGGAGACATTGGATAGCGGAAAAGTCATCCCTGGTTACGGACATGCAGTGTTACGTGTACCCGATCCGCGCTTTACCGCCCAAATGGAATTTGCCAAGAAGCGCTTCCCTGAAGACGATCTTATCCGCCTCGCAGATATGGTCTTCGATGTAGTTCCGACCGTATTGAAAGAACAGGGCAAAGCCAAGAACCCAGCCCCCAATGTGGACGCCATCAGTGGTACGCTTCAGCACTATTATGGTGTGCGCGAATTCGACTTCTACACCGTGTTGTTTGGTGTTGGCCGCGCCCTCGGTGTGACGGCCAACTATGTTTGGGCACGCGCTCTCGGTATGCCCATTGAACGCCCCAAATCGTTGACCACCAAAATGCTCGAAGATGCCGTTGCCAAAGCCGCACAACCAGCATAAGTAGAATCATTGGAATTAAAAAGACATTCAAGATTAATCTTGAATGTCTTTTTTTTCAAAATACGTTTTACTTGATTCCCATGCGATCCATCAGGAACGCATAATCCAGCGCGATCTCTTTAATGTGGTCGTACCGTCCACTCGCCCCGGCGTGACCGGAGTCATAGTTGACGTAAAAAACGACCAGATTATCATCCGTCTTCAACTCGCGTAATTTTGCCGTGAACTTGGCCGGTTCCCAAAAGGCCACACGCGGATCGTTCAGGCCGGTGGTAATAAGCATGTTGGGATAATCCGCTTTTCGCAAATTATCATAGGGCGAATACGAAAGCATGTACTCGAACATGGCTTTATCTTCCGGGTTACCCCATTGACTGTATTCCTGCGTAGTGAGCGGCACGGTCGGGTCTTCCATTGTGGTGACAACATCCATGAATGGGACTTTGGCGATCACAGCCTTGAACAAGTCCGGGCGCATGGTTGTACATGCACCGACGAGCAATCCGCCAGCCGAGGCGCCCTGAACCGCAAACTTGTCCTTTGCGGCATACCCTTCCTGGATCAAATGCTCGGCACAGGCAATGAAGTCTGTGAAGGTGTTACGTTTGAATTCCATCTTGCCTTGCTCGTACCAGTCGCGTCCCATGTCGTATCCGCCGCGAATATGGGCAATGGCATATACAAATCCCCGGTCTATCAGGCTGAAGCGATTTGGGTCGAAGTAAGGGTCAATCGTCGCACCATAGGAGCCGTACCCATACATCAGCGCCGGGTTTGCGCCGTCTTTTTTCTGCATATCCTTTCGGTAGGCAATCGTCAACGGCACTTGGGTTCCATCTGGCGCGGTGGCGTGGAGGCGTTCCAAAACATAATTCGACTTGTCGAATCCGCCCAGAACGGCATCCTCCTTTTTCACCTCCCACTCGCCCGTATCCAAA
>DAOQPR010000183.1:0-4438 GCA_035333265.1 Anaerolineales bacterium | reverse complement strand
GAATCCGCCCAGAACGGCATCCTCCTTTTTCACCTCCCACTCGCCCGTATCCAAATGAACATCTACGATGGTAAATGGGGTGATGAGAGAAGAATACCTCAGCCGAAAAAGATTCGTTTCGAACTCACTGTTGCTTTCGGGATAAACACTGTATGAAGCCTCCGGGAAATGCACATAGCGTACATTGCTCAGACCATCCGGGTCGCTGATACGGTATTGCTTCAAGCCGCCCTTGCGTTCGTGAATGACAATGTAATTCTCGAACGTATCCACGCCCTCCACAAGCACATCTTCACGGTGAGGCAGAAGTTCCTGCCAGTTTTCCTTTCCGGGCGCTTCGATGGATGCCACACTCACTTTGAAATTCTTCGCGTGTTCATTATGGAGGATGAAGAACTTCCCGTTATGATGCGCCGCATTATAGTCAAGCCCTTCGATACGCGGCTGAAGGATGCGTAACTCACTGGCTGGGTCGTTGGCATCCATAAAACGGAGTTCACGGGTGTTCGTGCTGTAATGATAGGTCGTGATCAATTTATCATCGCGGGTCTTGATACAGAACAAATAATAGGCCTCATCTTCTTCATGCAAAACCAGAACATCCTTGTTCGGGTCTGTTCCTATCTCATGCCGGAACAGCTTATATGGCCGCAATGTCTCATCCAGCGTGATGTAGAAAATGGTCTTGCTATCATTCGCCCAATCCACCCCCATCCTTTCATAGGCGCTGCCTGAAACATTCCCAATCACTTCAGGAAAATATTCCCCGCTTTTCAAGTCCTTGATATAAAGTTCATAGACCTCCCGCCCGCCAAAATCTGCAAGATAGGCAAGCTTGCTCCCATCCGGACTGGTGGCAAAGCCGCTGATATTGCAAAAGGACTTGCCTTCGGCCAGTGCGTTTTGGTCAAGCAAGATCTCTTCCGGCGCATCGAGGGAACCATGCTTGCGGCAGAACACAGGATATTGCTTCCCTGTTTCCGTGCGTTCATAGTGGAAGTAGTCGCCTCGCCTCTCCGGGACGGTTGAATCGGTTTCCTGAATCCTCCCCTTCATCTCAGAGAAGAGCGTTGCCTGCAAGGGTTTCGTGTGCTGCATCATTTCTTCGAGATAATCGCTCTCTGCCTGCAGATATTTAATGGTCTCGGGGTCGTTCTTGTCACGCATCCAATAGTAATCATCGATGCGGGTCACACCGTGATTTGTCAGCTTGTGCGGACGTTTGGAAGGGGTGGGGAAATGTTTTTGCGGCATTGGCTTGGCTCCTTTAGGCGAAGGGAAGGTATTTTTCTTTCAGGCTTGCCATGTGATGTTCCACATGACCGGCGAGGATGAAGATAAGCGCCCGGGCGCTTATCGCCACTCCACTGGCATTACCGACCTGGTCAACAGCTTCCTCTGGCATGTTTTTAATCGCCAGAGTATTTGCACGGCGTAAATACTCGAATTCATCGAGAAGATCGTTTAACGGCAGGTTGTCGGCAATCGATTCACGGACATAATCCGTCTGCTCGAAGCCAGACATCGGAGTCTTGTCCTTGCGGGAAATGCGCAACAGACGATATGAGAAGACGCGCTCGCCATCTATCAGGTGGCTGACAACTTCTTTAATGGACCATTCTCCAGGTCCGTTACGGAAGCGTGCCTGAGAGTCGGATAAATTCCCAAGTGCAGCTTTTATCTCATCGGGCTGGGTGGACAAGGCGGCGACGATATCCCCGCGTGCAATTGCCCGTTGAACGTAATCGGCATAAAAGGGGGCATATTCTTCAGAAGTTGGGGAAGGGATGGACATACATAGGCTCCTTTTCGGTTTAGTCTGGATGAGAAAATGTAGTATAACAAACCCTCCGAAAGACGGGTAAAATAAAGGCCGAATGAGCATTCAAAAAGACCTCAAAAGATTATTTCAACATCCTGCCGCATCGGATAAACTTAACTTCCTTCAGTTGTTGTTCGAAGGCAGTGAGTTAAACCATGAACTGGCATTGGCCCTGCTTAAGGTTGTGCATAAGGAATTGGGAAATCCTCCTCCAGCAGATGGTTCCGTTTACAAACAGTATGCCGGAATGATCCAACTGCTGCAACATTACCAGCCGGAGATGCTCCAGCAGGTGATCGCTACCTGGAAGGCGAAAGACTCATCTGCTCTCGATGAATGGTTCAGCCGTGATGATTCTGCCGGATAACGATCCCGTGGATCTGTAATCTGGCAGGATCCTTCTTCTTTAGATAGATTGCCAAACTATGGGGGTCTCAATTTTCTTCCGAGGCTTTTATGCGTAAATTCGTTGTGATCTGGGTTGGACAATTGATCTCCACTGTGGGCTCAGGACTGACCGGTTTTGCCCTTTCCATTTGGATCTTTCGCGAAACAGGGCAGGCAGCTCCTTTTGTGTACACTGCATTGGCCAGTTCCATCCCCGTGGCGCTTTTCAGTCTGTTTGCCGGAGCACTTGCCGACCGCTTGAATCGCCGTCTGTTGATGATCCTCGCCGATACGGGCGCGGCGCTTTCCACCTTCGTCATTTTCCTGCTTTATACCAGCGGCAATTTGGAGGTCTGGCATATTTATATTTCCTCCTTCTTTGCCTCGCTATGTTCCACATTTCAAATTCCAGCGTTCAATGCTTCGATCACCATGCTGGTTCCCAAGGAACAATTAACCCGTGCCAACGGCATGGTGCAAACCGGCTTTTCTGTGGAAGGCCTGCTTTCTCCGGTGCTGGCCGGTTTGCTTGTGGGCATCATTGGCGTGGAGGGAATGATCCTGATCGATTTCGCAACCTTCTTTGCCGCCATTGGTACCCTGCTGGCTGTTCAAATCCCACAGCCTGAAATGACCGAAGACAAAAGAACCCAAACGATCCTGAACAATATTCAAAGCGGTTGGGAATTTTTATCGCAAAGACAAGGCCTCATCGCCCTGGCCGGTTATATCGGCCTTGTCAATTTGTTTGCCACCTCGGTCATGGCGCTCACTACTCCGTTGATCCTTTCTTTTTCCAACGAACGGATTCTCGGCATTGCTCAAATGATCTCCAGTTTGGGGCTTCTGCTTGGGGGAATCTGGATCAGCACCTCAGGCGGGACGAAGCGTAAGATGACAGGCATCTATTTGGCAGTCCTCATATCCGGTTTAGGATTGATGTTCGGCGGCTTGCGCTCCATCTTTTGGTGGATCGCCATTGGCATGTTCATCTTCCTGTTTCCGATCCCAACCACCAATTCTCAATTGCGTTCCATCATTCAAGTTAAAGTACCGCCAGATCTGCAGGGACGAGTTTTCTCGGTGGTGTTTTTGATCGCCCGTCTCGGACCACCGCTGGGGTTTTTGATCTCTGCTCCGCTGGCTGACCGGATCTTTGAGCCTGGCATGCTGGCGGATGGAATCTTCGCCTCCTTCTTCGGACCTGTCTTTGGCACTGGACCCGGGCGTGGGATCGGGCTGATGCTTAGCCTTGCAGGTCTGGGCATCTGGTTGACAACTGCGGTCATGTATGTCTATCCGCGCCTGCGCCTGGTGGAAGACGAACTGCCGGATGTTGTGCAATAAAAATCAAAATTCAATCGAGGAAACAAATGACACTTACTATTGGCACTGCCGCAGCCAAACGCGGTGAGATCGTGTACGGCGAGTATTTTCTGGTGCAGCATCCCGTCGGCGGCGCGGACGTTTTGCCCGTCATCATTGCGCAGGGGAGTGAAGAGGGGCCCGTCTTTTGGATCACGGCGGGGATTCACGGCATTGAGCATGCGGGCATTCAAGTCATTCATAAACTCATTACGCCTGAACTGGTGAAACAAATACGTGGCACGATCGTTGCCATCCCTGCCTTGAACCCAGCAGGTCTGCGGACATTGAACCGCCAAGCCTACTATCACGCCGGTGACCCAAATCGCCTCTTCCCCGATGGACGCACGCCCAAGACAGACCCCGATAAGATGCCGCCTTCCGCATTGGAGCAGGCGTATGGTCGCTTGTTCGAAGACATCAAGAAGACTGCTTCATTTTATTTTGACCTGCATTGCATGGGCGGTCATGCTCTCTCATTCATCTTTCGTGACCGGGTTTTGTATCGCAAGGGAGATGAAGAAGCGTGCAAACGTGCCGAAGTTGTCAGCCAAAAAATGGATGAGATGGCGCGGGCATATGGTCACACCATGACGGCGGATTTTGCGCTTGGCAAGTACATTGACGAAAAACTGCATCGCGCCACGACCGCTTCTGTTTCGATGCTGGCGGGCGTCCCTTCGCTGACGGCGGAACTGGGCAGTCCGTACACGCCATACCCCGAAGTGGTTCATGCCGCAGTTTCTGGTTTGCGCAATGTAATGCGTTGGGCTGGCATGTTGGATGGTGAGATGGAAGCCATTACTGGCATCAAAGTAGTGGATCCCGGTTATGCCACCCGTCGGCGCAGTGTGGCGCGGGTGA
>DAOQPR010000182.1:0-6284 GCA_035333265.1 Anaerolineales bacterium | reverse complement strand
GTTTGGAGAGGATTATTTGCATGGGGATATCTCTCCGTACTCCAAATTTCCACTTGCCACCATTGCCCAATGGGCCAATGATTCCCGCATAATAGATCTGCCCATTCACAAATATGCTTTCCTGGATACTGAAACCTCCGGCGTCTCCGGCGGAACGGGCACGGTCGCTTTTCTGGTTGGCGTGGCCCGCTTTATGGATGGGAAATTCACACTCAGGCAGTTCTTCCTGCGTGACCCTTCCGAAGAAGCCGCCATGCTCGAAGCCCTGATCGATTTTCTCGCGCCCTGTGAAGGATTGGTGACGTTCAACGGCAAATCCTTCGATGCGCCATTGCTGCTCACCCGATATTCCCTCCATCGCATTCCCTCTCCATTCAAGGAATATGCTCACATCGACCTGCTCCCACTGGCAAGGCGTTTATGGCGTGACAGGCTGCCTTCGCGCGCCTTGAAGTATCTTGAAGAGCATGTACTCGGCTTCACACGTTCTTCTGAAGAAGTACCGGGGTACGAAGTTCCGTGGTTGTATTTCGATTATCTGCGAACCGGCGATGCCCGTCCGCTGGGCGGGGTGTTCTATCACAACGCCATGGATGTGGTGGCCATGGCCGCCCTGCTGGGACATGTAAGCGAGTTGCTGGCAGACCCATATAATGGCACCGTGGAGCATGGGCTGGATTTCATTGCGCTTGGAAAATTGTTCGAAGACCTCGGCCATTGGGATGAAGCGGCCCGTCTGTTCGAGCGTGGACTCGAGCTGGGGTTGGAGGAGGCAGATTTCGGCGTGGCCGTGAAGCGCATTTCCGTATTGCAGAAAAGGCGTGGAGATTTGAGTCGGGCTGTGGAGTTATGGGAGGCAGCAGCAAAGCAAGGTCATATCTACGCCTTTGTGGAGTTGGCCAAGTACTACGAGCATAACCAACGCGATATCAAGGCTTCGCTCAAGTGGGCCGGGGCCGCGCGCAAAAAAGCTGAGAAGGCCGACCTGCCAGCGTACATTCGCACACACTGGCTGCAGGAGATCGACCATCGGCTGGAGCGATTGCAGCGCAAAGCGGGTTTATAATTGATTATCACTTTCGGAGGAGCCAATGCTTAAGATAGATGTATCACAAGAACAAGGGAATGTACCGGTCACCATAATGCGCGTTGCCGGGCAATTGGATGGACAGACCTACCAGGAGTTGATCGGGGCCGCTCAGGAATTGTACAAGAATGGTTTCCGCAGCATACTGCTGGACCTTAGCGACCTGACCTATATTTCGAGCGCAGGGCTGGTGGCTTTTCATACGGTTGCGCTGCTTCTTCGCGGCGAACCCACCCCGGATACCGAACAGGGCTGGGCGGCGCTTAAATCAGTGGAGCGGTCCCGCGCAAGCGGTTTGCAAAAGAACATTAAACTGCTCAACCCGCGCACCGAGATCCTCAATGTTTTGGATATGGTCGGGTACACCGCAATTTTCGAATCGTTCAGTGACAGGCAAAAAGCGATCGAGTCTTTCTAATCTCATCTCGTTAACCCAAACAGCGATGCCGTGAACGCATCGCTGTTAATTTATTGTCACCAGGATGTTCACATGAAGAAAAATTCGGGAAATATTGTTTTTATCGTTCTTGTTGTCTTGACCGTCGTGGTTTGGACGGTCTTCCCGCCGGAGCGGGATGGGGTGGAAAATTACCTGCGCTATCGGATCGGCATGACCTTCGGTTCGGTAGTGATCGTGTTGATGTCGTTTTCGTTATTCCTCTCTACACGTCCACGCTGGGCCGAGCCGTATTTTGGCGGGCTGGACAAAATGTATATGACCCATCGCTACACATCGACCGCGGCATTCCTGTTGATGTTCGTTCATCTGCTGACCGTGCCGTTGCATATCGTCAACCTGGCCTTGGGAAATTACCTCGCTATTGTTTCCTTCCTGGGCTTTATCGCCATCATCCTGCCAACCCTTGCGCCGCGCATTCCCTTTCTCAACAAATTGACCAGCGGAACCTATGAAGGCTGGAAAAAACTGCATGGTTTTATCGGTCTGTTCTTCATTCTGGGATATGTCCACTCGATCACGGTCAACTCTCCCGAGGCCAAGATCGCCATTAATTGGAATCAGATCTTTATTTTTCTGGGCGTTGGTTCCTATCTCTACACCGAAGTGATCGGCAGGTTTTCGGGGAAGTATGTTCCCTATACGGTGGCCGCAATAAGGCACCCCAACAGTTCAACCACAGAAGTGAGCCTGCGTGCCAAAGCCAGGTCCATTCGCCATGCGCACGCGGGACAATTTCTTTTCGTGAAATTCCCAGGGGATAAGACGCTAAATGAAGCGCATCCATTTACCATTTCCAGCGCACCGCATGAAGACGTCCTGCGGATCACAGTCAAGGCGAGCGGAGACTTCACCCGCCATCTCTTCCAAAACCTGAAGGAAGGCATGGAGGCAATTGTGGAAGGCGCCTACGGGATGTTCGATTATCGCAGCGGCGGCAGCCGACAGATCTGGGTTGCAGGAGGTATCGGCATCACGCCCTTCCTTTCGTTCCTGCGGGACCTGAAAACGGATCTGCAACACGACGTGCTTTTTTATTACACTGTACGCCATGAAGAAGAAGCCGTCTTTGCAGATGAGATCCATGAGATCGTGAAGAAACATCCGCGCCTCAAGGCTCATGTACGTTTCTCCTCCGTTCACGGTTCTCTGAGCGTGGGGGAGATTTCGAAGAATGCCGGTGGCGATCTCAATAACCATCATGTATATATGTGCGGGCCGGTCCCCATGGTGCAATCGTTCGAAAAGAAATTTCTGGAAGCAGGCATCCCGGCAGGGAATATCCATTACGAGGATTTCAACTTCCAGTGACTCTAGCGGCGCCCGGGTTGCAACTTCTTTTCGGTCTGCGCATCTAAACCATAAAACCCAAACGAGGAATCGCATGTCCAAAAAGAAAACCAATCGAAAAAGCAGCCTTAACCGTAGCGGACTCTCCGCATTTCTGAGCCAGCCCATGGTACAGGTGGGACTTTTGGCGATCGTTGCAGTGATCGTATACCTGATCGCAACATCAGGCGGCGGCAACAGCAATGGACTGGCCGCCGAGATCAGTGTGGAGGACGCGTACCAAAAATATCAGGCGGGCACGTTCATACTGGATGTTCGCACACAGGAGGAATGGGACCAGTACCACGCTCCCAACACCACCCTTATTCCGCTGGATCAATTACCGGGTCGTTTGAGCGAACTTCCAAAAGATCAGGAGATCGTGGTGGTCTGTCGTTCCGGAAACCGCAGCCAGCAAGGCCGCGATATCCTCCTGCAGGCCGGGTTCAAGGCCACCAGTATGGCAGGCGGCCTAAAGGAATGGTACGCCAAAGGCTATCCCACCGAAGGCATTCCGCCACAATAAAATCCAATACCCTTCAGGCCCTGACATTGTTTAGGGCCCTTTTATTTTTTAGTTATAATTAACTCATGCAGACCATGGCAACCGACCGTCTCCCGCGCCGATTCATCATTCCAGTGCTCTTGATTGTTCTGATCCTTGTTGCCGCCAGCATGTTCCCTGACGGGTTTTTCACATGGTTCTGGGACCGTCTTAACGTTTTTGCGACCATCTTCCTCGGCATTTTTGTGGAAGCCATCCCTTATCTCCTTCTTGGAACGTTCGCGTCGGGACTCGTAGAGGAATTTGTTGACCGTGACCAAATGAGCCGCTGGATCTCAAGACGACCCGCTGCCGCGGCAATTAGCGGGGCTTTCATGGGCATGATCTTTCCAGTCTGCGAGTGCGGCGTGGTGCCACTCACTCGCAGACTTTTCCACAAAGGATTACCTCTCTCAGCAGGGATCTCCTTTTTGCTGGCAGCCCCGGTTCTGAACCCGATCGTCATCATCAGTACAGCAGCAGCGTTTGGCTGGGATAGAATGCTCTTATGGCGTGTTGGGCTCAGCTTATTGATCGCCATCATAACTGGCATGATCTTTTCGGTCGAGCCTGATGCCGGGAAAATATTAAAGCCGATCATCAGCCTTCCCACAGAGCATGACCATTCCCATGGCAGCATCCACAAAACCTTTATGGAGAAAGTTCGCGGCGCGCTGCTGGTCACCGTCGATGAATTCTTCGACATGGGCCGCTACCTCATCATGGGGTCGGTGCTTGCAGCAGGGCTTCAGACCTTCGTCTCCCAGTCTGTTCTCCTTACACTTGGCAGCGGGCCGGTTTTTTCAGTTCTTATCATGCTCCTGCTGGCTGTACTGCTCTCCATCTGCTCCACAGTAGATGCGTTCGTTGCGCTTGGTTTCGTTGGCACGTTTAGCTTCGGTTCGGTGCTGTCCTTCCTGGTCTTCGGGCCGATGGTCGACATCAAAAGCGTATTGATGTATTTACAGGTATTCAATAAGAAATCTGTCTTCTATATCGTTACCATTCCATTCATGATAAGCCTGCTTTCGGGCTTGCTCCTGAATTATTTATTACCATAGGAATCGCCATGCCTACAAGAATGTATCGCTCATTTCAAGGCTTGTTGTTGACAGGTCTTTTCGTTTTCTTTGCATCCAAAGCGGTCAACGGTCAATTAACATGGTACATCAACAGCCGCTTCTTTCCGTTGACTCTTTTTGGCATTCTCTTCCTAGCTGTACTTGCACAAACCATCTTCACAGAAGTCAAACGCCTTCGCGCACACGATGAAGAGCATGTTCATGAGCATGAGCATGCTACTCCTGCCAATCTCTGGTTTATGATCATTCCCTTGCTTATCGGGGTGCTAATTCCTGCCCGCCCATTGAACTCAAGCGCATTCGATACAAAGGGACTTAATACCAGCGCTCCTTTGGTTAGTGCCGACACCTCGTCCTTGATCTTTGAGACCGAATCCGAAAAACGTAACATCTTAGATTGGCTAAAGCTATTCAACTATGAGGACGATGTCACCCAATTTGTTGGTCAAAAAGCATCTGTGATCGGGTTTGTTTATTTCGATGAGGCCCTTGGTGCTGACCAATTCTACGTAAGTCGTTTTGTCGTCTCTTGTTGCGCTGCCGATGGGTTTGCCATTGCTATTCCAGCACAGTGGCCGGAAGCGGCCAGTCTAAAAAAAGACTCCTGGGTCATCGTCAAGGGAACGATTTCCTCAGTTGAAATCGATGGAAACCGCATGCCTCTGATCACCGCCACCAGTGTCGAATCAGTGGATGTGCCCGACCAACCCTACCTCTTCCCATGAAACCTGCAAAGACTAAAAGAGCAAAGAACAAAACCGTCGAAAGACGGCGTCTCTCCATCAACTTAGATACCCTGGCGCTCATCGTGCTGACTACGCTCATGACTCTGGTATGTCTTACCATTCTTCTCGGCGAAAACAAGGGCATTCAAGTGCGGACGAGTCTGCCAAAGGATGGTGTGGTGGGTCCCTATGAAACGATCATATTCTCATTTTCCGAACCATTTGACCCGGAACTCGCATCGGATCTGATCTCTCTTACTCCCGTACATGAAGGCTACCTGGAATGGGTGGATACTTACACACTACGATTCGTTCCCATGAAACCTTATGAAAAAGGCGTATCCTATACTTTAAAAATCAGCCCGGGAGAACTAACGGCTGGGGGCCGCGAGGCCAAACAGACACAGATATGGGAATTTTCAGTACGGGAACCGAGAATAGCCGTTCTGCTCACAAACATTGACCAAAGCAGCCTGTGGTCATTTACTCTTAACAGAGATGCCCCTCAACAGCTGACGGATGAAGCAATCAAGGTTATGGCTTTTGATGTAGCGCCAAGCGGGGATTTTATCGTCTTTACGTCTGCCAATGTCATGAACGGCATCGACTTATGGCGCGTGGATCGTGAAGGCAGTAAAGCATCGATCATCCTCGATTGCAGAAGAGATCGTTGTACCACTCCCGTCATTGCACCCAATAATAAACAGATTGCTTATTCACGCGAGATAGCCGGACCCAGCCCCGATCTGCCATTTGGATCCCCACGAACGTGGATATTTGACCTTGAAAGTGGCGCAAACCGGCCTGTCTATGAAGATCAGCAAATACTGGGATACAACCCATCCTGGTCGCCGGATTCAAAAAAACTTGCCTCGTTTGATGGGCTCTCAGATCTCATTCACGTGATTGACTTTGAAACTGGAGAAAAATTTTTACTTCCATCCAACACAGGCGGTCCTGTTACATGGTCACCAGATTCAAAAAAACTCCTGTACACTGCTCTTGTCCAAACGGAAGGAGGCGGACGCACACAGGTTCATCTTGCCGACCTTTCCATCAA
>DAOQPR010000181.1:0-6333 GCA_035333265.1 Anaerolineales bacterium | reverse complement strand
TTTTGGAGCAATCGCGGGCGAACCTTCCTGACGATCATTACCATTGCGGTGGGCGCTTTTGCGGTGGGCTTCAACAGCAACTTGGGCCTGTACATGAATGAAAGCATGGATGGTGATTTTCTGTCTGCCAATCCTTCGGAAGCCGAAGTATACGCTTACCCGCTGAATGATGAAACCGTGCGCATGGCGCGCGAAGTTCCCGGTGTGGAAGCTGTGGAAGGATATTCAGCGATTGGCGGAAAGATCGTTCAACCCGATGGAACATTAGCCGAGGTCACTTTTACTTCGCTTGAATCGCCTGACGCGTTGACGTTGAACACCCTCAAACCGGCGCTTGGCGAAACCAGCATACCCTCATATGGAGATAAGGAAATTATCATCGATGCCAGCGCCATGTCGCTTGGATACAAGCCAGGTGATACGATCCTGATCGAACTCGACAATGGAAAGCAACGGGAACTCAAGCTTGCAGGGTATATGCATGCTGTAACTGGTTTCCCATACAACCTGGCACAACAGGTCACAGCCTACGTGACACCGGATACCCTGGAATGGCTGGGCGGAGACACAAGCAATTATGGCAGGCTTTCAATCAGCGTATTGGAAAAGCAGACTGACGCCGAGCATGTAACCGAGGTGGCACAAGCCGTAGCCGACAGGCTCGAACGTGCAGGGGCTACGATCTACTTTGTGAGTGTGTACCAGCCAGGTCACCACTTTGCTTACAATATTACGCAGGGTGTATTCTTTGTACTTGGTGTACTGGGCTACCTGACGGTGTTGTTAAGCGGGTTCCTGATTGTTAATACGATCACCGCCTTGATGACCCAGCATACACGGCAGATCGGAATCATGAAAGCCACTGGCGGCAGTACCGCGCAGATCTTCGGTATGTATCTTGTGCTGATCCTTGGGTTTGGCATTGGCTCACTGCTGATCGCAGTTCCACTGGCAAACGCTGCCGCTTCGGCGATTGGCGGTGGGATGGCACAGTGGCTGAATTTTTATACGGCTCCCTATCAGGGATACACCGTTACATTCGTTCAGCAGATCTTTGTTGCAATTGTGGTGCCAATCCTTGCGGCCATCCTGCCAATCTATAACAGCGTAAGGATCACTGTGCGCGAGGCATTGAGTGACTACGGCCTGGGCGGAAATGCAAAGGTTAAGGAAGACTCGGTCAACCGGAACTCAGTATTGATTCCCCGCCCGATCCGGATCTCATTGCGAAATACCTTCCGCCGCAAGACTCGTCTTGGACTCACCTTGTTCACTCTGGTCCTGGGGGGTGCGGTATTTATCGCTGTCTATAATCTCTGGGCATCCTTCGACAAGGTCATTGAAGATATTCAAGGATATTTTCTGGCTGATATCAATATTGCCTTTGATAAAGGGTATCGATATGACAAGGTTGCCAATATTGCCAAAAGTATTCCTGGCGTGGAAAGTGCGGAAGGCTGGCTGGAATGGACAGGCACACTGGAAATGGGAGAGAATGAAGCGGGCACCCAAATTATCTTTGTTGCGCCTCCCTCTACCTCGATCTTGATCGACCCCATCATCACATCCGGCCGCTGGTTGCAGCCGGGCGACGAAAACGCCATCGTGATCGGCAATCATCTGCTGCAAATCTTCCCCAACCTAAAGATCGGCGATTGGTTGACGATTGACATTGACGGCAAGAAGACAACATGGCTGATCGTAGGCATCTATAGCATCACAGGCAATGTCAGCCCGCCGTTGTTGTATGCCAATTACGAATATCTGAGTAAATTGGTCGGTCAGCCGGAGATGGCTTATTCGTTGCGCATCGTAACAACCCAACACGACTCCGCTACACAAAGAAGGATCAATGAACAGATCCAGACGGCATTTGAGGAACATGGCATCCAGATCAGTTCCACACAGCTAGGCGCAGATTTTATCCGTGACCAAAAGGCGCAAACCGATGTCCTAGTTTATTTCATGCTGGTGATGGCGACACTGATTGCCATTGTCGGCGGACTGGGGCTGATGGGCACGATGAGCATCAACGTGCTGGAGCGCACCCGCGAGATCGGTGTGATGCGTGCTGTTGGAGCCAGCAATATGGATATTCAATCCATTGTCATTACAGAAGGCATGGTGATCGGAATCCTAAGCTGGGCGGTCAGTATCTTCATCTCAATTCCCATCACGAATGTTCTATGCTATGGAGTTGGTATGGCGATCCTAACCGCGCCCATGCCCGCAGTGTATGGAGTAACGGGTATTATCGTCTGGCTGCTCTTCACCATTGTACTGGGAACACTTGCCAGCGCCCTCCCGGCAAGGCGCGCTTCCAGGCTCACAGTGAGGGATACGCTGGCGTACGAATAACTTGGTAATGAGAAACTGATGAATCAGCAGGCAGGTGCAGAGGGACCCCACCTGCTGATTTTATTTTTCTGCCAGTTGAGTCTCCCCCATAACTTCCACACAATTCCTCCACTGCTTTGAAATACCGGCATGTCACAATATGGTCAAGTTTACAAATTGGAGGTAAACATGAAAAATACAAAATGGATTTGGCGGGTTCTCGCCGTTTTATTAACCCTGATCATTCTGGCTGGAGTTGGGTTTGCGGGGTTCCGCCTCGGCAGCATGCACAATTTCAGCCTGGCGAATGACACATCGTTCATGCCCAGTCATGGACATGGTTTTAACGGAGCCGAAATGGGTCAGATGCGCGGTTTTGATCATGGCCGCGGAGGGTTCTCGTTCTTCTCCCCCATCTTTGGCGTACTACGTCTGGCCGTGTGGGCTGGGCTCATCTGGCTGGTCTTCACCCTGGTCAAACGCAGCGGGTGGCGGGTGGTAAATGTCAATGCAAACCAGACGGCAGTTCCTGCGCCAGCTCCAGGTGTTGTACAGGAATCACCATCTGCGGAGGATGATGTGAAAAAGGATGAGGCGTAGTACCAGATCCTTTATAGAGAACCAAACACCCGTCTCAGTGGAGGCGGGTGTTTTATTGCAACAATCCACATAATTTCTTCACAGCATTTATGGGATAATCATTTCATGCCACAAACCATTCTAATTGTCGATGATGAAAGACGTATGGTCTCTCTCTTGCAAAGTTATCTTGCACAGGATGGGTATCAGGTCGTTACTGCATACAATGGCCGTGAAGCCCTGGATGTTGCCCGACAGGCCAACCCCGATCTGGTGATACTCGATATTATGATGCCTGAGATGAACGGGTACGAATTCATGCAGGCACATCGCGCCGAACGTGATACTCCCATCATCATGCTCACGGCAAAGGTGGAGGATGAAGACAAGATCATCGGTTTGGAATTAGGCGCTGACGATTATGTGACCAAGCCTTTCAAACCACGCGAACTGATGGCGCGTGTTCGTAATGTACTGCGCCGCGTAGGGAAAAACGAAACCAAGGGCAAAACTTTAAAAGTGCTCGACCTTTCACTCAACCATGAAACCCGGGATGTAACTATCGGTACCCGTTCCACCGACCTGACTCCCTCGGAATTTGACCTGCTTGCGGCGTTAATGACCCAGCCTGGAAAGGTCTTCTCCCGTCTCGATCTGCTGGATGTCATTCAAGGGGTACGATATGAAGGCTATGAACGAACCATTGATACTCATATCAAAAATTTGAGAGCCAAAATTGAAACCGACGCGCGCAAGCCACAGTATATTGAAACTGTCTATGGTGTTGGGTATCGGATGAAAAAAGGATAAAAAGTTCGTGATCATGGCATCCAACCTATTATCTGGTGTTTGAAAATGAAATTAACGACCAAACTCATTCTCGCGTTCCTGCTTATTAGCATCGTCAGCACAGGCATTATTGTGGTGTTCACACGTGTGCTTGCCAGCCGCGAGTTCGACCGTTTTATCAATGACCGTTATCAGGCCGAGCTGGTCGAAAGCCTATCCGGGTATTATGAGCGCAACCAGACCTGGGAAGGTATTGAAATTGAATACAAACGTTATAGTCACGAGAACTCCAGTGAATCACGCCCGCTTTATTTTTCAATTGCAAATGAAAACGGTGTGATCCTGGTAGCTGGAAATGAATACCGGGTCGGTGAGCTTTGTGATGAAGAGGAATTCGAAGAAGGAATTCCCATTGAAGTGCAAGGCAATACGGTCGGCATCCTCCTCATGCCTGTGGCGCCAGATCATAGCCCGCTCGACTATGAATTTCTGCGCCGTTTGAATGGTTCCATTTTCTTTAGCGGCATTGCCACTATTTTTCTTGCCTTGTTCCTGGGCATTTTGCTTTCCCGCAGTATTTCGCGGCCCATCCGTGAATTAACCAAAGCCACACACAACATGGCAGATGGAAACCTTGGTCAGCAGGTGATCGTACGTTCGCGCGATGAAATCGGCGAACTGGCACAATCCTTCAACAAGATGAGCGCCGACCTTGCGCGTTCCTTCAACCTGCGCAAGCAGATGACCGCCGACATCGCCCATGAACTTCGTACGCCGCTCAGCCTCATTTTGGGTCATGCCGAAGGCGTGCATGATGGAGTCTTGCAGCCCTCGCGCGAAAACTTTGAGATCATCCGCGAAGAAGCCGAACGCCTTGAACATCTCGTCAGCGACCTGCGGACGTTGTCGCTGGCCGATGCTGGTGAACTTTCAGTGGAATTCCAACCCGTGAACTTGAACGAACTCATGAGCGATGTCCACACCCATTACCTGACCCTCTTTAACCAAAAGCGCATCACCCTTGACCTGGAAACTGCCCCCGGTATTCTGACAGCGAATCTTGACCCGAGCCGATTCGCCCAAGTGCTTAATAACATCCTCGACAATGCATTACGCTACACACCGGAAGGCGGCCGTGTGGAATTGAAAACCCAACTCACAGAAAACAGAATCCAGCTTTCCGTTAAAGATAGCGGCGAAGGTGTCTCTTCAGAAGAAGCCCAACATCTCTTCGACCGTTTCTACCGCGTGAGCGAATCCCGCAATCGCAATGACGGTGGATCCGGTTTGGGACTTGCCATTGCAAAATCGATTGTGGAAATGCACAAGGGACGCATATGGGCTGAAAGTGAAAAAGGCAAAGGGTTGCGAGTAGTGATCGAATTACCGGTTGGATGAAAGAAGAAAGAGAAAAGAAAAAGACGCGCTCGAAGCTGAGCGCGTCTTTTTTGTGGATTCAATTAGTTGTTTATTGCCTGTTTTGCTTTCTTTCCCGTCCATGTAACCGCAGAATAAATTCCGCCTGCGATCGTCATCAACACCAGCGCCTTGATAACCCCACCGGGGAAACCGAACCCGCCGCGTTCTCCGCGCCTATCACCATCACCATCCGGTCGGAATTCTCCACCTTCCGGGCGAAATTCAGACTCTTCGCCAAATTGCGGTCGTTGCCGTTCTCCTTCAAATTCAGGAAACCCTGCCGTCGAAGAATTGGAAGCGCTCACTCCAACATACATCAAGCCGCCGAGAATGCCGGTTACAACCAAAATAATAAGAATTCGAATAACCGTCTTCATGTTATGCCTCCTCTGCCGAAATCACAGCAGGCTGCTGTTGTTTCTTACCACCGCCGAGAAATACTCGCTTGAACGTAGTAACGATCCAGTTCCAATGCATGGCAAGATGCAAGCCCATGATGAGCAAAGCCAGATTAGCCGACATATCATGCAGTCTGCGCCAGGCAAAATTCATGGGTAATGCCAGCCCCAATGCAGGAACTGCAACTTCAGAGATCATAATGCCCGAAAGCATGATGAGAATCCCATCGATGAACAGGAGCCAATTCAGGACGTAATTCACCTTTGCGCCGCCGCCAACCCTGCCAAACAAGCGTTTGGTCACGTTCACGATCCATTCCCAACTTAACAACAAATGTACGATCACCGTCGCCGCCGCCGCAATGGACAGCCACTCGTGAATAGCCAACCCGCTAAAACGCGGGTCCATGGTGATGAGGAACGCTACAAAGAGCGCAATATCCAAAAGTAATTTCGTTCGGTTTGTATTTGACATTTTCTCTCCAATATTCAAGTGACAGTCCCCTTGAAGGGGACTGTCACTTATTCTATACAAACCAAATATTTTCAGGTGGGTAAAATGCGAACGAATCATGAAGAAGTTGTAAAATATTGATAAAGGTTCCCATGACAGCTACCCTCACCTCCATCGTCCCCGCAGACAGAATCCGCGCCCGCCTGATTGACCGCATTGCCTACGCCAACGACGCTTCGTATTTTCGGCTCGTGCCGCAAGCAGTGGTGCAGCCAAATTCCATCGGTGAGATTCAAGCGTTATTCAAATTCAGCCAGCAGAATAAAATCCCGATGACCTTCCGCGCGGCAGGGACGA
>DAOQPR010000180.1:0-6378 GCA_035333265.1 Anaerolineales bacterium | reverse complement strand
CGTGCCTGTACACGGGCGGGATGAAGTGGCAATGCTTTCGCAAACCTTCAACCAGATGGCGGAACAACTCGAAGCCGCAGATGCCAAACAACGTGAGATGGAAAAAATGCGTTCTGAGTTGATCGCCTGGGTGGGGCACGATCTGCAGACGCCGCTGGCTTCCATCCGTGCGATTCTCGAGGCGCTTTCAGATGGTGTTGTCGAAGACCCCGAAACGGTGAAGCGTTATCTCAATACAGCGCAGAGGGATATCCGTTCGCTTTCGGCGCTGATCGATGATCTGTTTCAAATGGCACAGTTGAATGCGGGCGGTTTCAAACTTGAGCGCGCAAACGCCTCGCTGGCCGACCTTGTTTCCGATACGCTGGAATCATTCGCCGAACCTGCATTGCGTCAGGGGGTTACCCTCTCTGGCAGCATTCAGCCCAATGTTGACCCGGTGGATATGGATACCCGCCGTATTGGACGCGTGTTGAATAATCTGATTGGGAATGCGCTTCGACATACTCCCGCTCACGGTGAGGTTAAAGTTGAGGTACAGCGAACAAGCCAGGGCGTGGTGGTGAGCGTGACAGATACGGGTGAGGGCATCCATGCCGAGGACATTCCACATATCTTCGATGGTTTCTACCGTGGAGAAAAATCGCGTAGCCGCGCCACTGGCGGGGCCGGGCTTGGGCTTGCCATTTCACGCGGCATTGTGCAGGCACATGGCGGCGAGATTGATGTGAAAAGTGAAATCGGGCGCGGCAGTTGCTTCACGTTTCACATCCCATAAGTAGAGACTCCAGAAGTTCTACTTCCGGAGCTTCGCATGTAGAACTTGCAGATTCCCTTTCATCCCCTAATAAAACTCTCAGATTTGCGTAATCCTTTCGTAAGGAAGTTTCCATACAATCATCTCATCTTTGAGGTGAACATATGAAGCGAGCTTTAATTGGATTGACCTTCCTTCTAAGCGCCTGCATGACCAGGCCAAATGCGCAATCATCGGAGGTTGCCATGCCTGCACTTATCGCCTCCTATCCCGACCTTGGAGCTGCTCCTGAACTATCAAACGATACCTGGCTGAATGTGGATGCGCCTTTGCGTCTTGCCGATCTGCATGGCAAGGTGGTTGCCCTCGAAATGTGGACATTCGGCTGTTATAACTGCCAAAATGTGATGCCTGCTCTCAAGGAATGGCACTCAAAATATTCCAGTGAAGGTTTGGTCATCATCGGTAATCACTACCCGGAGTTTTCCTTTGAACAAGACCTCGATAATCTCAGGGCGGCAGTGGCTGAAAACGAGATCGAATATGCCGTGGCGCAGGATAACGATGGAAAAACCTGGCGCGCCTATGATAATCACTACTGGCCGACGATCTATCTGATCGATAAAAAAGGACACATTCGTTACATCCATATCGGCGAAGGTCGATATAAGGAAACCGAAGCCGCCATTCAAAACCTGCTTGAAGAAACATACCCATAAAATTATTGATAGGAGAGAATCATCATGACCCATCCTTATAAGTCCGTTCCCGTTCGTTCGTCCGAGATCACGCCCAAGCAACAGTTCCTTTCCCGGCGCGATTTCATCAAAGCCGCCGGTATGATCGCCGGAAGTGTGGCATTAGCCGCCTGTGCGCCACAAGCAACCATGCAGGAAAGTGAAGTTTCGCCGACAATTCCAGAAAGCAGCGGGCCTGCCAAAGTGGATGAACTTGGTGACATGGCAAACACTTTCGAGCAGATCACCAATTACAATAACTACTATGAATTCAGCACGAATAAAGAGGCCGTAGCACCCCTCTCGAAGGGGTTTACCACCCGCCCCTGGACAGTGGAGGTTACTGGCATGGTCAAACATCCACAGACCTATGGCATTGAAGACCTCCTCTCGAAATTTACGCAGGAAGAGCGCATCTACCGCCTGCGTTGCGTGGAAGCCTGGAGCATGGTCATCCCATGGAATGGCTTCACCCTGGCAAGTTTACTGAAGGAAGTTGAGCCGACTTCCGATGCAAAATATGTTCGTTTTGAAACGGTCTTTCGCCCTGAAGAAATGAAAGGGCAGGGTAGTCCGTTCTATCCCTGGCCGTATGAAGAAGGACTTCGCCTTGATGAAGCCATGAACGACCTGACTCTCCTGGCTACCGGTGTATATGGCGAAACGATTCTGCCTGCCAACGGTGCGCCCATTCGACTGGTCGTCCCGTGGAAATATGGCTTTAAATCCATTAAATCCATCGTCAGGATCGAACTAACCGATAAACAGCCCAACACCATGTGGAAGACCATTGCTCCCAATGAATATGGCTTCTATGCCAACGTCAACCCCAATGTCGATCATCCGCGCTGGTCGCAGGCCTCCGAGCGGCGCATTGGCGAACTCAGCCGCCGCGAGACCTTGATGTTCAACGGCTATGGCGAACAGGTAGCCGGGTTATATGCCGATATGGATTTGAGTTTATACTACTAAAAATCAAGACCTCCGAAGCCCAAATGCTTCGGAGGTCTCATGAACCATGAAAATCTTCAACCGCTATACACCGCTTCAAATCGCCATCCATCTATATGCCTGGTCCGCCCTTGTGTGGATCGTGGTCGAATTTTTGATGGGTTCATTCTCCATCAACCCCATTCAGGAACTTGAACAACGGACTGGGCGTCATGCCATCACCCTATTGGTACTGTCCCTGCTTTGCACACCGCTCAATACCCTCTTTAGGTTCCCAGAGCTGCTCAAACGCCGCCGCACACTTGGACTCTATGCGTTCATGTATGCAACCATTCACGTTATTATTTTTGTCGACCTGGATTATGGCCTGGCCTGGAGTTTGATCCTTCAAACCATTTTTGAAAAACCATACATCGTAGTTGGCCTGATCACCTTCCTCATGCTGATCCCGTTGGCAATTACATCCTTCGACGTGTGGAAAAAACGCCTCGGCAAGAATTGGAAACGCCTGCACCAGCTGGTTTACATCATTGGCCCTCTGGCAGTCCTGCATTATTTTATGAGCAAGAAGGGCGACTTCCTGACATTCTCCGGTGACATCATCCGTCCATTGATTTATGGAGCCATCCTGGCGATCTTTCTCATCATGCGGATATCCCCCGTTCGTAAATATCTCGCCTCTCTCTCGGGCCGGGTCTTGAATCTTCCCTTCAAGCGGAATCAACAACCGAAAACGAATGCGTCTTAAAGAAGTGACAGTCTCTTCCAATGGGACTGTCACCTCTTAAATTAGAATATGCCGCGAAAGAACAGCAAAAGACCAATAATCGCCAGCGGCACGCCGACAATGGCACCGACGATCGTCAGGCTTACCACCACTCCAACGATCATCAAAACGACGCCAAGGATCATTGCCACAAGACGGCCGGTCATCTCCACGATCACAGCCAATAATTTCCAGATCGCGGCGAAAGGCCAGAGATACCAGGGAATATGTTGTTTTTGAGTAGTCATAAGAAGAACCTCCATGCTTGATATACGCGTGTGGAAAGCAAACGATGCAGGATGAAAAAAAACTAAGTCTGCCCGCAAAATTCTTATAGAGGGGGCTATAATTCCAGTACTATGACTACGAAATCCAGAAAATCCATGCCTGTAATTGAAGAAGAACTCGAAGAAGAAGCTGATACTTCTTTGGCAGAGACGAACGACCCGGAAGAATATGTCACCTTTAAGCGCAGTCATTTTTACTCGGTGCTGGTGGTGCTTGCTTTTGCCGTTGGCCTGCTTCTCGGTTATGTCCTGTGGGGACGCGGCACAACGGTCACAGCCGCCGCACCCAGCCAGGAGACCGCGAACCAGCCCTCCGGTCCGGTACAGGAGGCGCCTGTCACAGCTCAGCCGCAATATACCCGCTATGATATTCCCACCGAAGGCTATCCCAGCCTTGGCCCGGCAGATGCCCCGATCACCATTGTGGAGTTCAGTGATTTTCAGTGCCCCTTCTGCCGCCGCTTTCATCAGGAAACCTATTCGGCTTTGTTGAATGCCTACCCTGGACAGATCCGCTTTGTGTATCGCAACCTGCCGCTTACATCCATTCACCCGAATGCCATGTCTGCCGCGATCGCTTCTCTATGTGCGAACGACCAGAATGTATATTGGGATTATCATGACAAATTATTCAGTAGTGAAACCCTGAGCCGCGATATCTACATTCAATATGCCTCTGAACTGGGCGTAAATGTGGATGATTTTTCGGCCTGTCTTGATAGTGGTGCGCATGATGATTACATTGCCCAGGATATGGATTTCGCGTTGAACCTCGGTGTACAATCCACCCCAACCTTTTTTGTAAACGGCCTGGCTGTGGTCGGCGCCCAGCCTCTTGACACCTTTCAGCAGATTATCGATAAAGAACTGGCGGGGGAGATTCCATAAATCTCTGTAGAAAAAAGGAATTACAGCGGCGGGCGATTGCCCGCCGCTTTTCTTAAAACTCTGCGCCTATTTTTCTGCCGGTGGTAAGATACATGCGCCTACGCCAAAAAACTATCAGAGAGATGCCATGAAACGATTTATTGCCATTGCGGGAAATATTGGAGTTGGAAAGTCTACGCTTGTAAAGATGCTGTGCGACCAAATGGGATGGGATCCGTTCTATGAGCCGGTGACCCAAAACCCCTATCTGGCCGATTTTTATCAGGACATGTCGGCTTGGGCATTCCATTCGCAAGTCTTCTTTTTGACACACCGCCTCCGTTCTCACTTCAACCTGGCTGCCCATCCCAATTCTGTGATCCAGGACCGGAGCGTGTACGAAGATGCTGAGATCTTTGCCCATAATCTATACAAGCAGGGCAACCTAACCGACCGCGATTATCAGACGTATCGCGAATTGTATGAGACCGCAGTGCAATTCCTGCCGCCGCCAGATCTGGTCATTTACCTGCGCGCCTCTGTCGATACGCTATTGAACCGCATCAGCCAGCGCGGACGGGATTATGAACGAACCATCAGCGCCGAGTATTTGCAAAATTTGAATGACCTATACGAAGGTTGGATCGAAAACTTTACACTTTGCCCCGTGTTGGCTGTTCCCGCTGATGATCTGGATTATGTTGCCCACAATGGGCATCTGCGGCTGATCGTTTCGAAGATCGATGCCAAATTGACTGGCAAGGAAGAAGTCGTTTTTGAGCCGGAGGAAGTGGCAAGAGCGGCGGAAGATTAAAGTAACAAGTGATAAGAAATGAGAAACGAGTTGTGAGGTTTGCCTCGCAACTCGTTTCTTTTTCTCGTTACTCGTTACTGTTCTTACGCCTTCCCCAACACCATCGCCAGCAAGGCCATTCTCACATACAACCCATATTCCATCTGACGGAAGTAGGCAGCGCGGGGATCGTCGTCGAAGTCAGTGCTGATCTCGGTCACGCGCGGAAGCGGATGCATGACGGCCATTTCCTTCTTGGCCACTTTCATCACTTCCGGGTCGATCACATAGGCGCCTTTCACCTTTTCGTAATCAGCTGGGTCTTCAAAACGCTCTTTTTGGACACGGGTTACGTAGAGGATGTCGGTTTCAGGCAGCACTTTCTCAAGTGTGGAGAATTCCGCCTGCGGCACGCCTTTCGCTCCAACTTCATCCATTACCTCTTGAGGCATCTTCAAGATATCTGGCGAGACGTAGTTCAACTTGATGTTGTTGAATCTGGAGAGTAAGCGCGCCAACGAATGAACGGTGCGGCCATATTTCAAGTCACCGAGCATGGTCACGGTCAGGTTATCGAGGCGGCCAAGTTCCTCCATGATGGTGAACGTATCGAGCAGGGCCTGGGTGGGGTGTTCGCCCACGCCATCTCCTGCATTGATGACCGGCTTCTTTGCCGCTTTGGCTGCAATCGCTGCCGAACCAGTTTCGGGATGACGCAGAACGATCACGTCGGCATAGCACTCCAGCGTGCGGATTGTATCGGGCAGGCTTTCGCCCTTCGACACAGACGAGTATTTCACTTCATTGATCGGGATGACCGAGCCGCCCAAACGCTCCATTGCGGCAGTGAAAGAGGAGGATGTACGGGTGGATGGTTCATAGAACAGATTGGCAAGAATTTTTCCTTTCAGCAAGTCAAACGTTCCGACACGTTCGACCATGCCGCGCATTTCGTGGGCTACGCCGAAAACATATTCGAGGTCTGCGCGGTCAAATTGCTTGACGGAAATAATGTCCTTGCCGTACCAATCGGCATTTTTGTTCTCGCCGAAGGGCAGATGGGGGTTGGTGGAAGTGGTTGGCATTTAATTTACTCCTTTTGGTGATTGGATAATTATAGGGTTGAGATCGGCCACGCTATGGCCTGCGTTATTAAGAAAAAGCCTGACAATTACTTGTCAGGCTTTTTGAAAACAAAAGAAAGCAAAAGTTGCGTCCGG
>DAOQPR010000179.1:0-6392 GCA_035333265.1 Anaerolineales bacterium | reverse complement strand
GTTATGGAAAAACCGCTTGCATTGATCGTTGAAGATGACCGCGATATCGTTGCTCTTTTTCGGCATGTGTTGGATGTTGCCGGGTATCAGACTGAGATCGTTTTGGATGGCAAGGATGCCATGGATCGACTCGGCGTGATCAAGCCGCATATTGTACTGCTTGATCTTCAATTACCAAGAATGTCTGGGGTGGAAATCCTTAAACGGATGCGCGATGATGAACGTCTAAAGCGCGTGCCGGTCGTGGTGATCACTGCATATGCTCCCTATGCAGACAGCCTGCCTGTGGAACCCGATCTACTTTTACTTAAACCGGTGGATATCAACCAGCTTAGCAATCTGGTGCAGCGTTTGCAAGCCACTCAGGGTGGGATGGATGAACCAGCCTTTGAGGAGGTGACCGGCATGTATGCCCTGTCCTTCTTCAATGTACGCATGACATTTTCACTGGAACGGATTAAACAGAGCGCCTTTCGCCGGTTTGGCGTCTTGTTTGCCGATGTGCCTCAATTTGACCAGTTGAAGGAATATCTTAACCCGGAAGAAATAAAAGACTTTTTGCATAAATTAGCCGACCAGTTCCGTATCACACTTCGCCCCACAGATACCATGGCCTGGGTACCGGAAAAAGGGCTATTTCTAACCCTCATCGAAGATATTCCCACCCCTGAAGCCCCGCTCAAGATTGCCGGGCGCGTACGTGACAGTATGAAGCGTTTTCTCGAAAATAACGACCGTGGCCTTGGTTTACGCGCCTATTTGGGCGTTCTGCTATGTGACTCGGAATATGAGAGCGCCCAAAAGATTTTAGATGACCTCGATTTTGCCCGTGAACAGCTAAAAGCCGGACTGTATACCAATCCTTCGATCTTTGACCGTGAGATGCTCGACGAACACAAATAAAAAAGAATCAGGGAATCATTCCATCTCTCTTAGTTTTACATATACGGCCTCAAGCACGCCACCAGCCACTGCAAGGGATTTATCCGATACCAGATGTACCATATCTGTCTCGTTGCGTGAGTCGACATCACCGATCTTCATGCCTTCCGTTACGTCAACACGTGGGTGGATCAAACCACGTAACAGGCCATCAAATGGGCTGGTAATGGGCTTTTCATTCACTGTTGCGATCAGTTCGCCTGCTTTGCACAACTCGCCGATCTGTTTATTGGGTTTCACAGTTCCCGCATCTGGGGCCCGCAGAACGCGGCTGGAGGCACCTTCTGGCTGGCCGCTGTCGGGGTAGGCGCGCCCGTCGTAGATCACCCGGCCCAGAGTATGGCTGCGGCGGGTTTCGATCACAGCGTGGCACGAGGCTCCAGCTGTGAACCCAGGCCCAAGTCCGATGTGAAGCGGGAGATTGACCGATAATGGTTCCGGCTCGCGTTTGAGGAGACGCGCATCAATAAGGAAGGTGGAAGTAGGGCTTGTCAAAAATTGATTACGTAGGATGTTTGCCCCCGGGTCGATGAGTACGGGGATTTCGCCCGCCTCCAATGTGACCTGAAACTGGTCCGGCGAAACCAGCCTTGCAGTTACGCCTTCAACTGTTTGTGTGCCCTCATATACGGCCTCTGAAAAACAGACAGTACGACGCACGGCGAGCGGCTTCTCAAGTTCGAGAATGGCAACCTGAAATCCAACCCGATGTAAGCGAAGCGCCACGCCTGACGCCAGATCTCCGCCCCCGCGAATGAGAATAAGTGGATTCATGAAATGTCCTGTGGTAGCTGTTTTGTTTGTTCCTGAAAGAGGAGCCCAAATGAATATGTGCTGATGTAGATGAAAATAAACAGGGATGAAAAAATACTGATAAAAAGTATGGATTGCAAACTTGGATGTGTGGCGTATATGAGAAATTCTTGCAAGCGTTCGAAGGGATGCAGGAACATATCCCATGAATTCCAGCGTAGAAAACGCCCAATATAAATGCCCACTCCACAAAGGACACCCACGGTTAAGACAAAAAACCAGCCGGTAATACGCCCAAATGCGTGCCGCACAATATCATGCATCATGAAGAGGGAGAAGATTCCAAGCAGAATACCGGTCCATGCAAACCAATTGATAAGCAGCATGTCAAACCATACGGGGACAATCTCACGCGGGTGGCGTAGATGTAAAAGATCGGTAAGCATGTAAGGTGCGTTTGGAAAGAATAAAAGCCACACGGATATCGCGATGGGAACCGTGAAAAGAACAAACCGGCGTTTCTTCATAAAGCTGGATGCCGTATATGCCATTGCCAGTGGGATCCAGGCAAGAAAGAGATTCCAGATCAGGAAGGCGTAATCTGTTGTGCCACTTAGCATAACGCGGACCCGGAATAACGCCACAGATACCAGGCTTGCTCCGCAAAGTAGACCAACAATGGTCAACCGAAACTTAAAGGGCTGGAGAGTTGCATACAATTTTTTGATCATGAGTGCCTCCGTAAATTTTCAACCATTGTACGCATTGCCTCTCTCAATCTCTTTCAAATTCTCGCAGAATAATAACTCATCAGGTCGGAAATGCTTCAAAACAGAACAATTGCATTTTTAGCGTACTGACTGGGTAGGCTGCGTGCCCGCAAGTTGTTCCGGTGAGCTTTGCGAGCGTAATACCTGTTCTTGCAGCATGTGGCTAAATGAATACAAAAGCAGAAATACAAAGAGGAAAAAGAAGGTATATAGAATGGTGAATGCAGCCAGCCTCCGGCTGGGGTCAATCACCAGCCCAAGGATTTCCATGGCGGTCTCTGTTGGGTTTTGTAAAATATCCCATGAATTTAAGCGAACAAAGCGTCCCAGATATATGCCAAAGCTGCTTAAGCCTGAGATCAAAAACACGAAGAGCCAGCCTGCCCAGCGGTTGAATGTCCGAGTAACAATATCTTGCATCAGGTACAGGGAAATGACTCCCAGGAGTGTGCCTGTCCAGGAACACCAGACAACAATGATGACGTCGTACCAAAGCGGAGCTTCCCGCCCGGCTCCGCGCGCAAGGTCTTGCAGATCGGTGAGCATGTAGGGGGCGTTTGGGAAGAACAAAAGCCAAAGAAACGCCACAAAAGGAATAATAAGATAGACCCCGAGCCGATTCCATGAGACCGCATGGGCAAAGTAAGCAAGGATGAAGGGAATCCAAGCTAAAAACAGATTCCAGATCAGCCCTGTATGACGGGTAGTATCTGTATAGGCCACACGCGCCCCGACCAGAAGAATACAGCCCAGGCAGGCCAGATTGAGCAGAATGAAGACTGCAATGTTATGACGGTTACGATAGATAAAATTTTTGAATCGATTTAAGCTCATAATCTTTTGCGAAGAAAAAGGATCATATCAATATCACCAGGCGAGTGTCCCAGTTTTGTCAGCATGGCGGCTGCCTCGCTGCGGTGCTGTGTCCCATGATTGACAACATGCACCATCGACTCCCAAAGGATATTTTCGTATTTCACACCTTCGGTGGAAAAGTATTGAAACGGCACATTCAATCGCTGGTCATCCACCTCGGCTACAAATCTCATCAATTGAGTTTCCTCGTTCGCCCAGCGCAATTTTAGCGCTTCGAAGGTGGGGAAATATTCAGGTTCCAATCGTATGGTGGGTGATTCGCCTTCCCAGCGTTTGCGCCAGATCCATTCGGCGAAAATGATATGGGTCAGCGTGCCACGCAAGCCACCATGGGGATATTCGTCACCCAGCGGGAATTGTTCCCTGGTTAGATTCGAAGCGGCATTTATGATTTTGGCATTTGCCCACTGATTGTATTTATATAGGGTTTGGATTTCATGTTTGTTCATGAGGGTAATTCCTTTGCCTTAATTCAAAATAAGGAAAAAGCAATTTCAGCCTGTATAGGCTTGTTTCTTAAGGAACTCTAACAAAATGGGGTTGAACTCGTCTGGCTTTTCATAATGTGGGATATGACCGCAATTCTCGAAAACATAAAATTCAGCATGAGGGATGGCTTTTAAAAGGTCGGCACTGTGTTCAAAAGGTACGGTGGCATCCTGTCGACCCCAGAATAGCGCAGTGGGCTTTTTCAAATTTCCAACCTTTTGATAGGTTTCAAAAAAGGAATCAAGCATCCGGTTTCGCATGGTTGAAAGAATCGCACGTTTAAACCCCTGATATTCCATCTGAATTTTATAATTTGACTGAAAGTGTTCCACCAATTCCGGAGTGAACATGTCTGCTGCGATTCCCTTAACCATACTTCCGCTTCCAAATAGACCGAGGGCCAGTTCGCCAAGAATTGGCATTCTCACCGCCTTGAGCAGGGAGGATAGATATACAGGCCTGACTCCAGCAGGATCAATAAGGATGTGTTTTTGTACATAATCCGGATAATTTGCAATGAAGGAGGCAGTGATTGGTCCACCCATGGATAAACCCAACAATGTGATATCGTGGAAATTTAATGCATCCAATAATTCTTTTAATTGCTGGATGAAAAAATGAATATCGTATCGTTTGTTTGGCCTGTCTGAAAATCCACGGCCAAATAAATCATAGCGTAATACACGATACCCCTGCGCAACGAGGAAATTAAATGTTGGGTCGAAGATGAAATAGGGAACGGAAAATCCATGCACAAAAACAACCTGCGGCCCTTTTTCATTTCCGGCTACTTCATAATGGGTAATACCGTCAGTAAGCATAGTGAACGACCCCGGCAGGTTGCTGCGGGTTTTGTCGTTCAATTCCTTGGTTTCATCCAAATAAGGGAAAGGCATTCAAAGAGGGGCGCAAATCCTTGCGCCCCTGGAAGATCATTATTTTATTTTTCCCAGTGCCCGTAAAACACGTTCGGGCGTAAAGGGAAATTCATTCATCCAGACACCGGTTGCATCATGGATGGCAGCTGCAACGGCGGCTGCAACGGGCAGGTAGGGCAGTTCACCCATTCCACGGGCCCCCCAAGGACCGTTCGGGTCTGGAACTTCTACAATGACAGATTCTACTTTCTCGGGAATATCCCAAATTGTTGGCAAAAGATAGGTGCTGAATTGATCCGTGAGCACACGTCCATCCCGGGTCTTGAACTCTTCCATTACCGCATACCCGTGTGCCTGAACAATCGCGCCCTCGATCTGCCCAACCACAAGGTCCGGGTTAATGGCCTTTCC
The DNA here is from genome assembly GCA_035333265.1 of Anaerolineales bacterium. Taxonomy (GTDB): domain Bacteria; phylum Chloroflexota; class Anaerolineae; order Anaerolineales; family Villigracilaceae; genus Villigracilis. Next base: position 1,273 of record DAOQPR010000179.1, on the reverse strand, counting down.
AACATCATCCGCCGATACCACACGCTTGACGCGAACGTGGCCGGTTTCGGTATCCACTTCTACATCAATTACCTGGGCTACATAGGCATATTGGAAGTTTGGCATCGAATAGCCGGTTTCCTTGTTCATGGGTGTGGTGGGTGGGGCAAAGTAAGAAAACTCAGCAATGGCAGGGCGTTCTTCAGCGCCCCATTTTTCGATGGCGGCCTGCGCTGCACCGCGAACAGAGTTTCCAGCCATAAAAGTCAGGCGTGAGGCAGAGGCCGAGCCGGGGTTTCCCTGGGTTGCAGAGTCAGAAGAACGGAACTCTATCAAAGATGGAGAGACTTTCAGCACCTCTGCGGCGATCTGGGACATGACGGTTTGGAAGCCTTGACCAACTTCCGCACCTGCATGATGTAGGATTACTCGTTCGATCTCTGTTTTTCCGTGAATTTCGATCTTGGCCCAGCAATTTTCCTTGTAGCCGAATGAAAAGCCAACATTCTTGAATCCGCAGGCGAACCCGCGCCCTCGTACAAGGGTTGTCAATTTTTTGTCGGTTGACTTTCTTTTAATAATCTTCTTCCACTTGTAAGAGTCACGTGCTGCTTCAATGCATTCTACAATACTGACCGGGTTCGGGGCAGGCGTACCAACACCTAATGTGTCACCTTGGCGAAGCGCATTCTTCAAACGGATTTCCACCGGGTCCATGCCGAGCTTTTCGGCAAGTTTGTTCATTTGACCCTCGGCCATGAACAACGCCTGAGGAGCGCCAAACCCGCGAAAGGCAGCCCCTGGCACATTATTGGTGTAGACACCGTACACATCTGTCTTGATATTGGGAACGAAATAAGGCCCGGATGAAGTAATGGTTGCGTTTCCCAGTACTTTGTTGGTGGTGTACATATAGGCGCCGCCGTCACCAATGATCTCATTTTCAATAGCGACGAGTTTCCCATCTCGGGTGGCACCCCATTTGGCACGCAAAAGAACCGCGTGACGCTTTCCATGGCCGATCATGGACTCGCGCCGTGACCATACGATTTTGACTGGTCTCTTGAGTTTCATTGCGGCTAGCGCCAGCACGATCTGTACGGATAGGTCTTCACGTCCGCCAAAGGCTCCGCCAATGGCCGGGTAAATAATACGAACCTGTTCATTGGGAATATTTAAAGCATGGGCAATGGTTTCACGATCTGCATGAGTCCATTGTCCGGCGCTTTCTACAGTGATTCGGCCTTCTTCATCGAGATAGGCCAAGCCCGCCTCCGGCTGGAGGTAGGCATGT
>DAOQPR010000178.1:0-6408 GCA_035333265.1 Anaerolineales bacterium | reverse complement strand
GCACCTGCTTCGAGTGCCTGAGCCGCCAGGTTGGGATTCGCCATGGCAATACAGGTCAATGGGACGATGTGGGTATTGGGGTCGTTGAATGCGTTATCTACGCCGTGCAAAGCGTGGCGTTCACAGGTAAAGATGACTTTGATGTCCTTCTTTTCGGCAACAGTGCTCAACGTCGTCTTCCACATGGGGTCGAGCGGAATATCACCAAAGGTGAGAGCGTTATCAGGGCAGGAACCAATACATACACCGCAGGAGACACAAAGATTGGGGTCGATCTCGGCCTGGAATTTGGGGCGAGCGCCATCGGTACGCGGAACCATTTTGATGGCGAGATAGGGGCAATCGCGTTCACAGAGGGTGCAGCCATCGCAATTGGCAAGATCTACTTTGACGGGTTTAAGTTCCTTTGCGCGCGGCATGATCCACGGCAAGGCAGTGGCAATGCCAATGATGAAAAGCAGAATACTCCAGAAGAGCGCCTGCGGGCCGCGCAGGAAAGTGGTTAGATAGAATAAAAAGAATAAATCAATGGGGGCATCACCCGGCAGTTGGGTGTTGCTCAATGGCGGCAACATGCCCAGTGGGAAGATCGCAGAGGCTAGTAGGATGACAAAGATTGAGATTGCCATCCAGTATTTTGGGGGCAGCCATTTAGCCCGGCTCATGCGCTTTAGGTGCAGCCATAGGAAGAAGGCCGTTAATGCAGAGAGGCCAAGGTGCAGGACGATGACGATCATCATGAATATCCAGCCTGTGCCTGCCGCATCGCCGACGATAAAATCTACAATGAAGGCCTGCCCGCTTTTGAAATTGCCGAGAATGTCGAAAAGGGTTTGGTTAAGAATTTGTGCGCGGTTATCCCAGATCAGCCAATAGCCTGTGATGCCAATCGCCCAGATGACAACCGCCATGCCAATACCCGTAACCCATGCCAGCCAGCGCGGGCCGCGAAAACGGTCTTGAAAGAAAGTACGCCAGGCATGAAGCAAAGCGAAGATCACTGCCGCATCAGAGGCGTAGCGGTGCATGGCACGGATGACGCGTCCTATTAAATTGGCTTCGATCTTGGATACTGCCTGATACGAGAATGTAAACCCAAATGGGTAAAACATCGTCAGGTAGATGCCTGTAAGCAGGATAACGACCAGCAGGAAGATGGTGATGGTACCGGTATGGTACAGGGGGTTGAAGCGCGAATCGTTGATCAACCAGTTAAGCGGGGCTTCCAGGCGTAGAGAAATGCCTTCGAGGGTATTGAGCAGGCGTCGGCTTGGGTTGTTGAGGCGGGCTTTCCAATCCACGCTTGGGTTACGCTCAGAAAGGGAATCTATGAGTTGTTTTTTTTCAGGGGAAGTGGTCATTTGCGGTGCGCCGAGATACGGTTAATTTCGCGTCAACATAACAATAATAAAAAAGAGCAAGTATTAAGAAAAAGTGCGAAATAAAAAAAGGAAGGTGACAACCGCCTTGTAAGCGGTTGTCACCTTTGTTGATATTACCAGACCCGGAAGCCGGGGGCGTTGAGGGAGATATTGCGGATCAAGTCAAAGAGCACGGGGCCGTACATGACAACGATCAGAGCCAGAGCGCCATAGATCCAGGGAGCCCAGCGATCAAGCCATGCGGGGCCGAGAGCAGGATCTTGCATCGATTCAGCAACTGGAACTTCCACTTCCTTCTCAACCTTCTGCTTGTTTAATGCGGTCATAAGCATGACAGTGAGATAGAAAGCACCGCTGACAAATAGAATCGCGCCACCAATGCCGACCTGGAAGAGGCGGCTGTTCCATTCTGCAGGAACATAGGGAGCCAAGCCAAGCGGCACGCGGCGGGGAGCGCCGAGCAAGCCCAACACATGCATGGAGTTGGAGAAGATGATCATACCCACAAACCAGAGCCAGGCTTGGGCAACAGCCAGCTTAGGCTGCCAAAGTTGTTTGCCTGTGAGGTAGGGCAGGAGCCAATAGGAAATTCCCATGAAGGTCAGAGTTACACCGGTCGCTACGGTAAGGTGGAAGTGGCCAGGAACGAAAGCGGTGTTATGCAACACAAGGTTGACATTATAAGAAGCATTCGCCAAGCCACCGATACCGCCGAAGAAGAACAGAATGCCAGCCAAAAGTTGAGCTGTTACGGAAGGATTGCTCCAATTCAATTTGCCGATCCAGCCGAAAGTTCCCGTACCACCCTGCTTGCGTCCCGCATGTTCAAGGGAAGCTACCACAGTGAAGGCGGTCATCATGGAGGGGAAGAAGACGCCGAAGGTGAGCATGGAATGAATGAACTTCCAGGCGGGCGGAACACCGGGGTCCACATATTGGTGGTGGAAACCAAGCGGAGTGGAAAGAACAAGGAAAATCCAGAAGGAAAGACGGGCAAGGGTATCACTGAACATCTTGCCATTGCCAGCCTGTTTCGGAAGCATGGCATACCAGGAGATATAGGCCGGCAGGAGCCAGAAATAGACCAGTGGATGCCCTGTGAACCAGAAGTAGGTACGGGCAAGCTGCGGGTCAACGCCTTCAATCAGGCCAAGCGACCAGGGCAGCAACATGGTGAGGATTTCAGTAGCAACGCCCAGCGTACAAATCTGCCAGAGCAAAGCAGTAAGGATGCTTGCGAAGGCAATGAAAGGAGAACGTTCATTGGGGTTTTCTTTGCGCCAGGCGGCGAAGGTCATGAACAAACCCCAGCCTTCAACCCAGCTACCAACGACAACCAGGGTCAGCCCAAGATAGAACGCCCAGTTCGCCTTGAGAGGCGGATAGAAGGTGAAGAGTACAGTCGCTTCATTGGCAAGGATCGGAATAGCCGCTGCTACTACGCCAACAACCATGACCCAAAAACCAATCAGATTCAGGGTGTAGTTCTTGAGCGGGCGCTTCAGACCAAAGACAACGTTGAAGGTCAGGAAACCCATAATGAAGAAGGTCGTCCAAACCAGGGCATTCAATACACCGTGGACGGTCAGACCTTGATAGTAGGATTTAATGAACGGTTTAAGGTAAGGATAGAAATCCCACCCGGCATGTTCAAAGGCTTGCAGAGGTCCAAACAGACTTCCAACAGCGAGCGCAAGGATGGCAGCCAGAAGGTGCCAGCTAATTAGCTTCTTTTCTCCAGCAGGTACTTGATATTGATTCATGATGTTTCTCCTCGCAGTTATGGCGTCACAATGATCGCGCCGTACATGACGCCGTGGCCACTGCCGCAGTATTCCGTACAAATGTAGTTGTAGGTACCAGCTTTGTCAAAGGTGATGGTCAGCTTGGATACCTGCCCAGGGAGCACCATGAAATTGGCATTCGTATCCTGGATTTTGAAACCGTGCTGTACATCAGGAGATGTGACATAGAAGGAAACGGTGGAACCGACAGGAACTGTGATTTCCTTGGGAAGGTATTCCCAGTTTGGAACCGCGTGAGCCAGGACATATGCGTCATATTTTCCGGGTGAAACTTCACGCAAGCCGGGGTTCGACCAGGGGCTATTGGGGTCAGTCGCAACCGTGCGCGGGTCTACGCGCTGTTCCGGCGCAGGAACCTGAATTCCCATACCGAATGCAGCCACACTGACAGCCGTCGCAAACAGGACGAGCAAAATGGCGCTAAAAATCATCCAACCGCGCTCGTAGGGATCAATGTGCATTTTCTGCGTGGTCATAGTGTGCCTCCTCTGCCGACAAGGATCATATAGATCGTTGCCCAGATCGCGATGAGAGTGATGACAAAGATCGCCAGGATTGCGATCGTGCCAGTGGGGCGAAACTCATCGTCTTCTTTATCTTTCTTCGCCATGGTTCATTCTCCTCATAAAAAATGGATTTAGGATTTCTGTCGCCTCATGCGGCGCCGCAAACTGTGGAGGGAAATGTGGGCTTTCTATACGCCGAAACAGATCCACCTCCTTATTGCCTTAACATGTACTCCAGATCATCAGCGATCTCCTGTGGGGTTACGCCGAATGGAAATACCAATTTCAAGTAGCCTTCCCGGTCAATTACCATTAAGGTGGCTGTATGGTCGATCAAATAATCGGTGGCCGAACTGCCTTCCTTCTTTTGGTAGAAAATCCCATAAAGAGAGGTGACCGTTTCAAGCTGTTCCTGCGTACCAGTAACACCGATAAATGTAGGGTAAAAATGGGTGACATACCCGGCTAAATGCTCAGGTGTGTCTCTTTCAGGATCCAATGAGATCATGATGGTTTGGATCTCTGCAGCTTTATCCTCGCCCATATCTCGTAGGGCTTGGGCAATGCTCGCCAGGGTGGCAGGGCAAATATCAGGGCAAAAGGTGTATCCAAAATAGACCAACACCACTTTTCCACGAAAATCACTTAGAGAGACTTCACCGTTTATACCGTTCAATCTAAAATCATAAGACGGCTCCGGCGATTGGATCACCGTTCCGTGGAAGGTATGCGGGCGTAAAAAATAATAGGAACCAGCTGCGGCTAGAACAAAAACGGCAATGGCTATTAAGATTTTCATTTTCATCGTTGTTTATCCGTTTTGATCAAGGCGCATAACAAAGGAACAAGTGAGCGGCTTCATAGGCCAGTTTATTGGTTCCTGAGCTATTCCTCACTTCGTCTGCAAGCACGCCAAGGTGACGCAGGATACGGTCGGCATTGGCAACTTCAGTCGAATATCGGTACTCTGCCCGAACGATTCCCAGTCCATCCACAAGGACAAAAGCCGGGTCAAAGGCAAAACTGCCGTCTTCCTTCTTTTCATAGTAAGTTTCCAATCCGGCACCAATAATGGTCTTAAGCAGGCTTTGGTTGGGGGTGGTAGCAAACTTCCACCAGGCAGTATCTGCTCCAACCGAATTGGCGTAGGCGTTCAAAACTTCAGGTGTATCCCGTTCGGGGTCGAAAGAGAGTGTAACGAAGGTTACCGGAATATTGTCCAATTCCACTTCGTCAAGCCGGGACTCTATCTCTTTGACCGTTTCATTGATGTTGTAGCAAGGCTCAGGACAGTTTGTGTATGTGAAGGTGTAGATGACAAACTGTCCGCGCAGATCTTCGCTGGTGAGGGGCTGATTGTCCTGGTCCACCAGACGAAAAGCGGGAGCGAGCTGCATACGCGGCAACACTTGAATGGGTTGAAATATTTTGAAGGCCAGGGCTGAAATAACGATAAGAGCCCCAAGGCCGTACACAGTATTGAGGATGTATTTATTCATAAGGACACATTATCAGCGAGAGAAAGGTTCCTGACAACTGGAACAGGCTCCGTCGTAGAAATGGAGGCGGAGACGTGCAACTCCCTTTCGATCCGTTTTGCATCCTCAACCAATTTTTCGAACGTGGTACGGGCCATTTCTTCCCGCAATAGATCACTTAGGTGTTTCCACTGGCAACTGACAGGGCATTTATGTTCGAAGGGGCAGTCACCGCGTTTTAGGATGCAGTCGGAGAGGATGATCTGTCCTTCAAAATGTTCTACAACCTGTAAAAGGTTGATCTGTTTTGGAGCGTGTGCAAGCGAGATGCCGCCATCACGCCCGGCCTGGGTGAGGATAAAGCCGCCACTTGCAAGAGCCGCCACAATACGTTGAAGTAAAGCACGCGGAATTAGCATTTCGCGGCCAATTTCTGTGGTGGAAATGCGCGTACCTTGCGGTTTTTGGGATAGGGCCAACAAAACCCTTACAGCGTAATCGGTCTGGCGGTTTACTCGAAACATATGCTTTTCTACTAAACGTTGAGCATGACTGTCAATGTTTACAGCCATTGTAAGGATTTAGCCTTTTCTTTTGATGTGTTATTAATCACGTCCTCATATGACAAACGTCTAATATTCTTTATGGAGCATGCATTATTCTTGACACAATATATCCAAAATCATCCCAGGCGAGATGGGATATAATCGCTCTGCCATATTTTCTGCCGAGGATGATCACCTTGCAGAGATTAATTGGTTTTCCATATATTAAATTAAGAGGTTTTCGATGATCGATCCCGTGATATTTAGCTTTAAGTTATTTACCTGGACAGTTGAACTGACCTGGTATGGCCTGATCGTGATGAGTGGCGTCATGATCGGCGCCTGGTTTGCCGAACGCGAGGTGCGCCGCCGTGGAGAAGATGGCGAGACGTTAATCGATGCCATGGTTTGGGCAGTCATCGGCGGAATTTTGGGAGCGAGGTTATGGTATGTACTCAATGCTACTTTGGGCGGAAATCGTTCTTATATTGAAGACCCAATTTCCATTATCCGCCCCCCCATTGCGGGCCTGCATTTCTTTGGCGGCCTGTTATTCGGCGCGATCATTTTGATCATTTATCTGCGCCGTAGCGGGTATGATGTGTGGCTGTTTATGGATGCGGTCGCTCCTGTTACCCTGATCGGGCAGGCCTTTGGCCGGTTGGGAAATTTCATCAATCAGGAATTATATG
>DAOQPR010000177.1:0-6452 GCA_035333265.1 Anaerolineales bacterium | reverse complement strand
AGTCATCGCTCCGTTTGAATATGCCTCGCTACCCATCAGTATCTTGTGGGGATTTCTCTTCTGGCGCGAAATTCCCACGTTATTAACTCTTGCTGGTGCGGCGTTGACTTTGGCAAGCGGCATGTTTATTTTGTATCTGGATCGCAAGACTAAAATCTAAGTAGGTGATAATAAGTTCCTAAAAATAAATTTCCGTCATTACGAGGGCGACGCTCTTCCGCCCGAAGCAATCTCAGGGTCAGATCATAGGATTGCTTCGCCACAAAGAACAAGAGCGTGGCTCGCAAGGACGGGAAATTAAAGTTGTTTTCGGCACTTACCTAAAAGGAGTATCAAATGGAATACGCTCGCTTGGGAAATACTGGCATGAAGGTCTCGCGCCTCTGCCTCGGCTGTATGGGCTTCGGTACTGCGGAAGGCTGGACTCATAACACATGGGCATTGAACGAAGAAGACAGCCGCGTTATCGTCAAGAAAGCGCTTGAACTGGGAATCAATTTCTTTGACACCGCCAACGTCTATGCCTATGGGGTGAGTGAAGAATTTTTGGGTCGCGCACTGAAAGATTTTGCCAAACGCGATGAAGTGGTCATCGCCACCAAACTGCATGGCAAAATGAACAATACGCCGAACGGCGGCGGACTCTCGCGCAAAGCCATCTTCGCAGAAATTGACAACAGCCTGCGCCGCCTCGGCACTGATTATGTTGACCTGTACATCACTCACCGCTGGGATTATGAAACTCCCATCGAAGAGACAATGGAAGCGTTGAACGATGTTGTCCGCGCAGGCAAGGCGCGCTACATCGGCGCATCTGCCATGTTCGCATGGCAATTTCAGAAGGCACTGCACACCTCAGAGAAAAATGGCTGGGCGCGATTTGTGTCCATGCAGAATCACATGAACCTGGTCTATCGCGAAGAAGAGCGTGAAATGCTGCCGCTCTGCCGTGACCAGAAAATTGGCACAACTCCGTACAGTCCGCTCGCTTCGGGCAGGTTGACCCGCGATTGGTCCGCAGAAAAAACAGCGCGTTCTGAAAGCGATGTGATCGCCAAAGGCAAATATGATTCCACTGCGGAAGCCGTCCAAAAAGTGGTTGAGCGTGTTGCCGAACTCGCCCAAAAGCGCGGCGTCTCGCGCACGCATGTCGCGCTGGCGTGGTTGCTGCAAAAAGCTCCAGTGACGGCTCCGATCATTGGGGCAAGCAAGCTCAGACATTTGGAAGAGGCGGTAGGCGCTTTATCGGTGAAGTTAACTGCGGAAGAAGTTGCACATCTCGAAGAGCCATATGTGCCTCATCGTATTGTGGGGCATCAGTAATAAGTTTTAAAAAGGAGCGCATGGCTTGCGCTCCTTTTCTTTTATGCAGTTAAAAGTATTGCAGAATGATACTTTTATGGGACAAGTTTTAACTGCTTTGCCAATGTCACGGCCTGCATTCGGCTATTGACGTTAAGTTTGTAATAAATATTTGCGAGGTGCGTTTTTACAGTGCTTTCTGAAACGGAGAGCTTTTTCGACATCTCACGATTGGAGAAGCCTTCGCTTAGTAGTTGAAGTATCTCCCGCTCACGAATGGAAATGGAGGCAGAGGTGGAAAGTTTTTCCAGTTCAACCTTTGATGATTGGGGTTGAGTGCCGTTGGGGGCAAGGGTCTTCAATAATTTATTGAGGAATCTTTGTGCTTCACTCGATAAGCTTTGCGTTTCCGAAACCAGCAAGAGGATGGATGTGCAGGCTTCACCCCAATTCAAAAATGGGCGGATGAATTGTTCAGGCGCAGAGAGACGGATGGCTCCGGTCATTACCTGGACAGACTGATTGACCTTGTTCTGCCAGAACAATGCCAGAGACAAAAGGATACGGACTTCCTGTAAAGGTTCTATCACGATTTGGGTTGAAAATTTGTCGATCAAATTCCATAGAATTTCTTCGGCTTCTTGAAATTGCCCCTTTTTTATGAGCACCTCAGCCTGGATTTGTTGGAGTAAATGGTGGTCGATTTCGGCTGGGATTTCTGAAAGAAGTTGTTCTGCTGTTTCCACACGGCCACTGCGAAGATGGATACCGGCTTCATATGCGAGCAGGTCTTCACTGTTCCATACTCCGGCTGGGCGTCGCTCATTTAGTGCTCGCGCGGTTTGAATGGTGGCAAGCGCTTCCTCTTTTTGCCCTCGTGCCATTTGAATCTTTGATCTTAAGATGGCATTTTGAATGGGCATGTTGGTACTGGTGGGGTTCGGGTCTACTTCTTGGGATTGCGTCAAATAATCTTGTGCCAATTCGATTTCGTTGCGTTCATAATATACATGGCCCAAAATATTAAGCGCAATACTGGCTGTTTCAGGCAGCTGCCCCCTTTGCATGCGGACCTTTTCCAGAATGTGTTTGTTGGTCTTTTCAGCCCGCCGTAATTGACCGGCAGCGACGAAGCGTTTGGTGAGCGATCCAACGGTCATCAGCATGACGAAAAGGTTGTTTTGGGCCTGCGCCTCCTCCAACAATTCGACAATTGGCTCTTCAGGAGAATCCTGACGCTGGCTGTAGGCTGGTTTGAGCAGATAAAGGCGGTTGAGCAGATCCCACCTGGCGTCATACTCATTTCCTGACCTGGCCGGGGGAACGAACATATATCCCTGTGCCCAGGTATGTTGAATTTCCTGAATTTCGACTAATACCTCTCGTTCATCCTGTGTTCGAAGAATATCGGGTTTGATCGAAATACTTCGTTCTATGTGGTCGATGAATTTTTCGATTCTTTTTTGTGACACTGCATTGTTCGCGAGCCGCATGTAAACAAAAAGCAGGTTCTTATGTTTTTGAACGACATTTTCAGGGAGGTCTTGCAGCCACCGTAGTAATCGTGAATCTTCGCCGAATTGCTCCAGTTCTCGCAGTGCCATTTCTTCGATCAATGTTGCTGCTTCCTCCCATGCCTCAATCGATAATAAATGGTAAATTGCATCGGCGGGTGCATATTGTTCGCGATACCATTGGGCCGCACATTGATGAAGCTTGGAGATTTCGTTGGGGAAGCGTGTACTTAATTGGCTGCACAGCATTTCAGCAAAAAGATCATGATAGCGATACCACCCTTGTTCTTTTAAGCGAATGATAAAAAGGTTTTCCTGCCATAAGTGTTCCAACATCTCTTCGCCATCTATACGTCCAGTGAGTGCATTGCACAGACTTCCCGTCAGGTTTTTGAGTTTGGCAGTTTTCAACAGGAAAGATTGAATTTCCGGGCTGGATCGTTTTAATACCGTTTCCATGAAATATTCACGAAGGTAGATGTGCGCTCCACTGAAGGTGTCGATGAATTGACGCTGATCATCCTGTTTTCCCAACGCCAGGGCAGTCAGAGTTAATCCGGCTGCCCAGCCTTCGGTGTGTTTGACAAGTCTTTCCAGGTCGTCGAATGCAAGAGGTGGGTCCTGGGGATATTGTTGTAAATAGTTGACCCCTTCTTCCGTTGTAAAGCGCAAATCATTTACGTCCAATTCAGTCAATAACCCCCGGGCGCGCAGGTGTCCCAGGGAAAGAGGAGGGCGGGTGTGACCTGAGATGACCAATTGTAGATTTGAAGGAAAGTGTTCGAACCAAAACTGGAGGGTGTCATAGATTATGGCGTGGTTGATCCGGTGAAAATCATCCAAAACGATCCCGAGATTAGGGTGTGCGGTTTGAGCTTCGATGATGCCATTGGTGAGGTGGTGGATCACTTCGGCAGGTTGAATTGTGCTCACGGAGCTTATGTAATTTAATAGTTCCCTGCCAAAATCCTGGTAAACCGTCTGAAACGCTGTGACAACTGAATATAAGAAACGAACCGGATTATTGTCATGTTCATCTAATGCCAGCCAGGCGACTGGATAGCCGGACGACTGCTTCCAATCGTTCAAAAGCGTGCTTTTTCCAAACCCACTCGGGGCATAAATAAAGGTTAGGGGAGTATTGATTTTTTTGTTAAGCCTGGGCCGGGAAACGAGCTGCCTTGGCAGGACGGGAACTGTTATTTTTGTGATCGGAAGGAAGGATGAGTCGATTCGTGATTTGAGTAGGTAGGGGTCATTTAATGTTGGAATGGTTTGTTCGATAAACTGATGCCCTGTCAGGGATGACCCTATTTGTTGAAGCCTTTCGAGGGTCAATTCCTCCGATTTGCCCAGGTAGGCTTTATGCAACTTCCCATCGCTTCGTTTATATGCATACCAATAAGGCTTATTCCGGCGTAGTTCACACTGGGCCACAAACCCCCCGTTTGGGTACTTAAAAGAAAATTTTTGGGCAGTATTAAGCCATTCAAACCATGCTGGAGACCCCACTGGAATGGAAATCGTGCCGGTTAACAGGAAGTCATCCTTGATAATGGGCTTTCCGTGACTTGGCATTAGTTACTCCGGTGAAAAAGTTACCCAACACCATGGATTATACCCGTTGGGTAACTTTTTTCCTAATAATCTATCGTTAATATAATTTTCTTATATAGATTTTCCAGTTTTTCCTAAGAAAAAATCATCCTAAAAACCGATTAATTTCTTTGTTCTCTTGGCCTATTCTTATCATTGTTGATAAGGTACAAACTTGCATACTTTCTTTTATGTATGTGGAAATTATGTATCGTTTGGTTTTGCCACTCTCAATAGGATATGAAGTTTTGAAATGCCTGGTGCTTCAAGGAATTCAATGGATAAAATCCCTGGTTATTTTAAATCGATGGTTTATTTATTATTTGCCCCTGTAAGGCGCGTTTCTCAGTAGATGGATGTGTTGTCTGCTGATTTTTTGTGTAATAGACTAAGACTTTATTGAAAAGGAGGTGAAAGCCGCCCCAATTGCTGGTTTGAATGTCAAAGTTTGATTCGTTATCTCATATCCTAATCCGAGGAGAAAACTCACCATGAAGAAGTTACTGTACATTGTGTCTCTGTTGGTCATCGCATCGATGATCCTCACAGCATGCGGCACCCCTGCGACAGAAGCCCCGGCGGCCACCGAAGCAGCTGCCACAGAAGCTCCCGCTACTGAAGCGGCTACCGAAGCAGCAGCCACAGAAGCCCCCACTTCTGAAGAACCCGCTGACCCCAATGCTCTCCCCCGTAATGAAACCCTGTATTTCAACGGCCAACAATGGGGCCCTGTTGTTGGTTGGAATCCTTATTCCAGCAGCATGAATAATGGTCTTGCCATTGCCCAACAAGACAATGCCCGCGTGACCATGTTCGAAACCCCCTATCTTTACAATATGATGGATGGCAAGGTTTACCCGCTCCTCGCCGATGGCGATTATGTGTGGAACGACGCCAAGACCGAGATCACCTTTAAGATCAAGGCTGCTGCTCACTGGAGCGATGGCACCCCTGTGACCGCTGACGATGTTGCCTACACTTGGGCGACCCACGCCAAGTACAGCACTGGTATTGGCGCCGGTAACAAAGACTACATCGAAACCATCGAAGCCGTTGATCCCCAGACCGTCGTTGTTAAAGCCAAACTTGATGAAAGTGGCAAGGCTGTTAATCCCCTCATCGTTTCTGCTTACTTGAGCAGCAACTATGTGATCCAGAAGGCATGGACTGAAACCCTCGAAGCTCGCTCTGCTGATGGCACCGCCCTCATGGCTGACGCTGCTGAAGATGTCGTTTGGTCTGGTCCTTACACCAAATACTTTGCTGATGACACCAAAGTCGTTATGATCCGTGACGATAACTATTGGGGTCAAGATGCTTCCATGTGGGGCGCTTTGCCTGCTCCTAAGTACCTCGCGCATGTGATCTACAAAGACAATGCCGCTGGTACCACCGCCCTTCAGGCTGGTGAAGTGGATGTATCACAGCAATTCAACTCCAATGTTCAGGATCTCTGGTTGAAAGACGGTTTAGCAGTCTCCACCTATCTTCCTGAGGCTCCTTATCAGATCGGCGCAAGCCTCCCAACCGCTTTCTTCAACCTTAACTCCAATGGTTTGGATCAGGTTGCAGTTCGCAAGGCGATCGCCATGGCCGTTGATTACCCAACCATCATTGCTAACGCAATGACGAATCAGTCCGCAACTTTCGATCAGGCTCCTCGCTCTTTAATGAACCCGACCGCTGGTGAGCAGGCTATGTACGACTCCGCTGCTGTTGCTGACCTGCAATGGGCTGGCAATGACATCGAAGGCGCCAAGAAACTGCTTGATGACGCTGGTATCGTTGACTCCAATGGCGACGGCAACCGCGAATACAATGGACAGGAACTTCACTATGTAGCTACCTGCCCGAATGGTTGGTCTGACTGGCAAGCTGCAATTGAAGTTGTGGCTGCTGCTGGTAAGGAAATCGGCATCGACATCACCACCAACTATCCTGAATGGTCTGTCTATCAAACTGTTGTAACCAAGTCTGACACCGCACTTCCCGAAGGCTATGACATCTTCATGATGTGGTCTGATGGTGCTGGTCCTACAC
>DAOQPR010000176.1:0-6463 GCA_035333265.1 Anaerolineales bacterium | reverse complement strand
ATGAAAAAGAATATCGAGTTCTCGTTGCACGCAAGCCCGATGAAGAACAACTTAATGCCTGGCGGCGTGGTGTTGTGCTTGAAGACGGCGATAAGACATTGCCAGCCGATGTCCGATTCATCTCCACATCTGGCAAGGGTGCATGGATTCGGATAGTGATGGGTGAGGGGAAGAAGCGGCAGATTCGTGAAGTGGGGAAATTGCTTGGCCTGCCGGTTGTGCGCATCATTCGCACTCGAATTGGAACGTTACGGCTGGGCGATCTCAAGCCGCGTCAGTGGCGCTTCCTGACTGAAGAGGAAGTCCTTCAATTGCGGGGTGAAAAAGTGGAACCGGCACGCCCCAAACGCGCCAGTGAAACGCGGAAAAGAAAGAGTACTCAACCTACAGAACGAAAACACGGGCGCAGACCTTAATGCGCCCGTGTTCTTTTTTAAATTTTATTGCCTAGCTTTGGCGAACGTCCCAAAATTTGATGACAACTTTATTAAGTATCTCTGTGATATCGCTTTTCTTTATTCCAGCCACTTTGAAGGTGATCACTTTACTGGCGGGGTCATCTCCGGAAAACTGACCAAAGGAAATAAAGTTTCCGCCTGCATCTGAGACGGCTTTGGTGACCTTGGCAAGCGCACCCGGCTTGTCATCAATGGCGGCGGTAACGCGCAGGGCTTTGGTTCGGGCGCCCATCAACTCCAGGAAAATCTTGAATAAATCAGTTTCGGTGATGATGCCCACTAATTTACCGGAACGCATCACGGGCAAACCGCCGATCTTGGTATCGGCCATAATGCGTGCGGCTTCTTCAATGGGAGTATTCACATCCACTGTAGTGACCTTTTTGCTCATTACCTGTTTGACAGTGACTTTGCTCAACAGGTAATTCATTTCCCAAACACTCAGGGTTGTCACCGGGGAGGGAGAGGCATTTAAAAGATCACGTTCCGACACAATGCCAACCATTTTTCCATCTTTTACAACAGGCGCACGACGAATATGTTCTTTGCGGAACATAGCCAGAGCATCATGAACAGGCAGGTCAGGGGATACGGTAATTGGGGGGTGAGACATTCTTTCGCCGACAAACATGGGTTCCTCCATATGAAAACTTATTGTGAAAATTATTACAATCGAATTGTACTCTGAACTTGAAAAAAGAAAGTCACGAAATCGGAGTGAAAAAGGTCACTTTATGATACTGCCCTGAAGATTCTTGAATCTTCAGGGCAGTCAGGTTAAGCAAACTTTTTGATCACTCTTGCCATGTGTTTTGCATGTTGAACATACAAATCAATGCGAATGTTTTCGTTGGGGGCGTGGGCGCGAGTCTCGGGGTAGCCCAGACCCATCGTTACAACGGGCAGGCCCAGGTCATGCACGAACGGGTAGTTGGGTCCAGATCCACCGACCATGGGGACAATGTCCATGGGCCGGTCGTAGATTTCTTCGGCAGATTCCACGACCATCTTAACAAATGGATGATCCGGATCCGTCCGTGCCGCTGGCTCGCCACCCAAATAGGTGATTTCAACATCGCTGAAGCCTTCGGCATCCAAATGGGCGCGCAACTTTTTGAGGATGTCCTGAGGCTTTTGATCGGGCACAAGGCGGAAGTCCACTTTTGCAGAGGCAAATGCAGGCTGAACGGTCTTGGAGCCGGGGCCTTGATATCCGCTGGTGATACCGCAGATGGTGCAGGTGGGCGTGAAGACCTCTTCGATCTTTAACTCCATGCCGCCTTTCAACCCCTTGATGAATTCCTTGACACCATATCGATTCCTGTATTCCTGCTCAAGGTCGGGAAGTTTTTCAAAGAATTCCCGGTCGCGTTCGGTGGGTTGGATGACATTATCGTAAAAGCCGGGGATGCGAATCCGCTCATCCGGACCCTTGAGGCTGTTCAATGCCCAGGTGAGCCGCCAGGCAGCGTTGGGGAAAATGCTCCCACCTGTGCCGGAATGGACGTCGGTGCTCAGGCTGGTGACAGATAACTCCACATAACAGATACCACGCAAGCCTAGATATTGTTGAGGGCGTTCACGATGATCCACGCCGCCAAATTCCCAAATGCAGCCATCCGCCTTGAGTTTGTCCAGGTTGTTCGTGATGTAGTCGTGCAAATGTACACTGGCTGTTTCTTCTTCGCCTTCCACAATGAACTTAATGGTGCAGGGCAGTTCGCCTTCTTCGGCCAGGATCGCGTCAATGGCCAGCAGGCGTGAAGTAAGATGGGCCTTGTCGTCACTCACACCGCGGCCATACATCTTTCCATCGCGGATCTCCGGTTGGAAGGGCGGGCTATCCCATAACTCCAGGGGTTCCGGTGGTTGCACATCGTAATGGTTATAAATGAGCAGAGTCTTGTCGCTTTTTCCTTTAAGTTCACCAAAAACGACAGGGGCGCCATCGGTGGAATTCACCTCAGCTTTAAACCCGCGCTTTTCCAACATTTCCTTGACCATTAACGCACATTCCTTGAGCCCAAGGTTTTGCGCACTGATGCTTGGTTGGGCTACGTAGTGCTTAAGTTCTTCCAGGTTTTGATCAAGGTGTTTATCAATATATGTATCAATTTTTTCGTAGTTGCTCATGGCTTCTTCCTTGTTATGGAATTCATTGATGCCGATTGCACGATTACTTGTAAAAATTGGCGATCCAATCAATGGAATAGTATCCGGCATATGCGAACAAGGCCATTTTTATGGTTTGCCCCACCCAACACGCCAGTAAAAATTTCCAAACCGGAATTTTGGAAATTCCAGCGGCGATCCCGGCCATGTCGAAAAAGGGATTCGGAAATGCAGAAAGCAAAAGAATGACCCATGCACCATATTTTTGGACCCAGGGAAGTACCCGGTTATAGATGTCAGTTCTTTCCGCCACCGCCTGTCCGCTGAACCCTGCCAGATACCCTGTAAGTTCGCCGATCGCTCCGCCTGCTCCACCTGCCAGAGCCACAAAGAACGGATTAAAGACACTGCCCATTGCAAAGACCACCGCCACACCCGGAGCTGGGATGATAACCGTGGCATTTGCCAGAAGCATCACCAAAAAGATACCCGGGTACCCAAATGCGGCAAACTCATTCACCCGGTCTCGAATGTTGTAAATAAAAATGGTAATACCCACCACGGCAAGAATGGCGAGAATCCGTAAAAGAGTCACGCTCCAGTGACTCTTTTGCTTTGCATCCTCTTGGCGGACAGGGTTCAATAGGGCTTCCTGAACGGTCTTTAAAATAACTAATTTTCTTCGATGGTAACGCGGATAATCTTCACGGCAGGGGCGCTGGCGTTATTGGGATCGCGCGGTGAAATGGACATTAAGACATCTTCCCCTTCCACAACCTGCCCAAAAACCGCATGGCGATTATCCAAATGCGGTGTAGGCAGGTGCGTGATGAAAAACTGCGAGCCATTTGTATTCGGCCCAGCATTTGCCATTGAAAGAATGCCGCGCTTGTCGTGCTTTAAGCTGGGATGAAATTCATCCTTAAATTTATATCCCGGCCCGCCGCGGCCAGTTCCGGTTGGGTCGCCGCCCTGGGCCATAAAATTCGCGATCACACGATGAAAGATCACACCGTCATAAAAGCCTTCACGGCAAAGGAATACAAAATTATTTACAGTCTGCGGAACCTTGTCTGCAAACAACTCGATCACCATGGTACCGTTGTCGGTTTCCATGTGTGCGCGATACTTTTTCTTGGGGTCGATCTGCATTTCAGGGGGGGTGCTCCACTGTTTTGGCATAACATTCTCTCCTTATTGAAATTTGAAATTAAAGTGTGTCTTACCAACCACACTCTTACTGCCTACTTGAGCAGGGTTTGGATCCTTGCAACCACCATATCCATGGCTGGGACATTCAACCCGCCTTCCGGGATGATCACATCCGCATAGCGTTTGGACGGCTCGACAAACTCCAGATGCATTGGCCGCACCGTCGTCTGATATTGTTTGATGACCGATTCCGTGGAACGTCCACGCTCGGTAATATCTCGGTGCAGGCGGCGGATGAATCGAATATCAGAATCCGTATCGACAAAAATTTTTACATCGAACATCTTGCGCAGGTCGGCATCCACAAAGATCAGAATACCTTCCACTAGAATTACATTTTGGGGCATTACAGTGAATGTTTCGGCGGTGCGGCGATCAGTGGCGAAATCGTAGATTGGCACATGCACTGGCTGCATACCCCGCAGTGATGCAATATGTTCGATCAATAATTCAGTTTCAAGAGAGTTTGGGTGGTCAAAATTGATCTCATCCCGTTGTGCCGGGGGCAACTTGGAAAGATCCTTATAATATGAATCCTGTTGGAGGTAGGCAATTCGATCGGCCCCCACCCTGTTGAGAATGACTTGAGCAACTGTTGTTTTTCCGGACCCTGACCCGCCCGCGATACCGATGACCAAAGGGATTTTCTGCATCATGAGTGTGATTATAGCTCATGAAAACAAAACGGCTCAGGGCGGACCTTGAGCCTGCTCAACCCCATTTGATATTTATCTGCGCTGGAACAGCTTGACAAATGCGTTCCATATTGGACAGCGGTCATAAATCCCCAGAAAGGCTAACAATCCGCCAACACCTGCCACGATCCAATTGTTGGTAGAAATTCCAATAAGGATAAACAATCCGCCGCCACCCAACCTCAACAATCTATCGAATTGTGTAAGCGGAAGGCTGGCTTTCACTCCTTTTGCCGATGCTTCGAAAATGGCCCGGTAGCCTGACTCACCTTGCGCCCCGGTCACTCGATTGATTTCCCTTCCATGCTGAACAGTGATGACAGTCGGGATTCCAAATACCCGAAAGTGTTCAAGTATTTCACGCGATTCATCTGCGTTGATGGGTAGGAACTCCACCTCCGCAGAAAATTCCCGTCCAAGTTTTTCCAGGATGGGTTTGGTCATCATGCAGGGCGCACACCATGCAGCCCAAAAATCGATCACAATTGGCTTATCGGTCGAGCTAAGTTTTTGTTGAAATTCTGCTATGTTCATGGTTGAAAAACAGAGCGGGCGATCTCCGCCCGCTCCCATTTGCTGCCTATTTTTTGAATGTACTAAAGTTGAACGGGAGATAGAGCGGGCAAAAAGCCACCACTGCGGTCAGGGCAAATACTGCGGCCAATACCACCAGGACAATTCCCAGCGTTCCCGTAACAACCCCGCTGAAATACAGATAAGCGAACAAAGCTGCCAACACCACACGGACAATTCGGTCGATATCAGACAAGTTGCGTTTCATTGAATACTCTCCTATTTTTTTTATTTTCTACCCTCAGTATAGGAGTATCGCGGTTTTCTGTCTGTGACAATGTCACAATTGCGAACGAGATTTTAGTTCTTCAAAATCCAGGATCTCAATCGTTCCCCGTCCGGAACGAATCGCTCCATTGCTAATGAAATCTTCGAGCAGGCGGCTGATCACCTCACGAGAACTTCCAAGCTCCGAGGCGATTTCCTGATGGGTAATGCGCACAGGATTATGAATTTTTCCCCGTTCCAATAATAGTGTAGCAACGCGGCGGTCCATACGATGGAAGACCACTTCATCCACCACGGCCATCACGGTAGAAAGCCTCTGACTTAATAACTCAAAAATAAAGGATCGCCAGGTTTCATAGCGATTCACCCAATCGCGGAATGTCGCTGCCGGTATCATAATGGCCTCTGCGTCTTGTTCCACGGTTGCAATGGCGGGAAAAGTTGTTTGATTCAAGATCGCATTTGCAGTCAAAATACAGGAAGAACCATTTCCAAAGCGATATAAAGTGATCTCCCTGCCAGTCTCCCCGATCTTATAGACGCGGACCACTCCAGAGATCAAGATGGCAATGGCTTCAATGCGATCGCCTTCAAGAAATACATCCCGCCCCGCCGGGATGTGTGCCAGAAAGGATGCCTTTTGGAACTCGGTAATGAATGCAGAATCTGCGCCTTCAAGGAAGGGCAAGTTCCCAGCAATTTCTTTGAATTTCGCAGTCTCGATCATCAATCATGAATATAGGCCAGCCCAACGGTACCGGGTCCGGCATGTGTACCAACCACAGGACTGACTTCTGTAAACAAGGTTTCCACCGGCGAAAGTTTGGCTGCTGCACGCTCAAGAAGGTTCTTTGCATCTTCCGCAGCATTGGCATGAAGAGTGGCCAGGCGAATATTCGATTTTCCTCGAACTTGTTCGGCTACCAACTCAAGTACACGATCATGCGCCTTGCTTTTTGTACGAATACGCTCTATACCTTCCACTTTTCCATCTTTGACCGCCAGGATTGGTTTGAGGTTAAGCGCCGAGCCAATGAACCGTTGGGCTCCCCCGATCCGCCCTCCACGATGCAGGAACTCGAGGGTATCCACTGCAAAGAAAACACCACTGCGTGTGTGGGCCATTTCTGCCATTTTGATGCAGTCTTGAAGATTAGCGCCTGCCTCCATGGCACGGGCTGCTGC
>DAOQPR010000175.1:0-6473 GCA_035333265.1 Anaerolineales bacterium | reverse complement strand
TGGAAAGTTTTTGCAAATAGGGCGCCAACGTTGCGCTATACATCGTGAAATGAACGTTGATTACCCAGGCGGTCAGAACCATGATGATCCACGGGCTGCCTGCGGTCATCAATTGAAAGACCACCAACTGTGAAGCACCTGCAAAAACGATCATCGACATGCCCATGGCCTCCCAAAAATTCAAGCCAACACTGACCGCGGCCACACCCGAGATCATGGCAAATGGTATCACTCCTATCAAGATCGGCAGTGCGCCACGAATACCTTGAACAAATTCTTTTTTTATTTTCATTTTTTCACCCAGAGCAGATTCATTTGAATACGTATTCCACCTCCGGGAAAGATTTACCAGCAGAGGTAATAGGAAATTGAAAAGTTACCATAAAAATCAAAAAACGATCCCTTCTCTTGTTTTCAAGTCTGTAAGCAAGGTGTATTTAATCGAATGTTATACTTTGCACAAATCATTGGCAAACCCGGTGAAAACCGGGGACGCAAAGCCATTGGGTCTAAAGTATATCGATACTATGACCGCCAGGCCGCTATATTAATGGGTCCAAAGATTTGAACCTATAAGCCTGGAATCATACTTCAGGCTTATTTTTTTGGAGAAATTCCCATTCGATGAATCCAGGTAATTCACTGCTGTTAATCGATGATGACCCAGCCTTGTTAAAAGGGTTGGATGGAATTTTAAGACGTGAAGGATTCCGGGTCGCCATAGCAAGGAATGGCAACGAGGGGATCGATCTTGCACTTCAAACCCTGCCTGACCTCATCGTTTGCGATATTATGATGCCACGGCCAAACGGATTCGATATCCTCTCCAAATTAGGCAACGACCCGCGAACAGCTGATACTCCTTTCATTTTTCTAACAGCCCGCACACATAACAAAGACAGGATCCACGGGCTGCTATCTGGTGCAGATGATTACATTATCAAGCCGTTCCTTACAGAAGAATTGATCGCGCGAATCAAGGCAGTCTTAAGGCGCAGACAAAAAGCCGATAATATCCGCACCGAAAACACAAATTCCGAGGTTCTACGTTTACGCGAAGAGATTACAGATCTTGTACGCTCAGCCGAGGTCAATTGGGAAAGGTTTACGGAAGGTCTGCTACACATGCTCGCCGTCCGAGATCATGAGACCGAAGAGCATACTTTGAGAGTGGTGGAACTGACAGAGAAGATCGCAACTGCATTAGAGATCGATGGTACGAAACTTAACCACATTCGCTGGGGGGCGATTCTACACGATATCGGAAAAATCGGAATTCCGGATAGCATTCTGAATAAAACTGAGGGATTGACAGACGCAGAGCGCTCCGTCATGAAGATACATCCCAAGATAGCCCATCAGATCTTGGTCCCATTGGGACTTCCATTTGAAACTTTGGAAATACCGCTTCACCACCATGAACGTTGGGATGGGAACGGCTACCCAGATGGTCTAGCCGGAGAAAATATCCCCCTTCCAGCCCGTATATTTGCCGCCGCCGATGTTTGGGATGCTTTAACAAATGATCGCCCCTACCACCCCGCCTGGCCCATTGAAAAAGCCATTGTTTATTTTCAGGAGGAGTCCGGCAAGCATTTTGATCCGGCGATTGTTGAAGTATTCCTGAACAAAGTTATTTCATAAAGGGCAATTTATGTTCAATCCAAAAAAAACCATACTTGTCATCGACGATGAATTTCATTTATTAGTGGGGATAAAAGCGATACTAGAGAGGGAAGGATATAAAGCTATCACCATTAACGACAGCTGTTGCGCTGTACAAAAGGCGAGAGAACAACACCCCGACCTGATCTTATGCGATATCATGATGCCCTTTATGGATGGATATAGAGTCCGTGAATCTTTGAACGAAGATGCTCAGACCAAGGATATTCCCTTTCTTTTCCTGAGCGCACGCGCCACCCAATCTGACAAACTGAGGGGTCTAAAAATGGGAGCGGACGATTATATTACAAAGCCATTCGACCATCACGAGCTCTTGGCCAGAATCCACGCCGTACTTAGTCGTTATGAAAAGGGGCAGGCCGATATGCAAAAAAAGATGGAAGAACAGATTCTCCGTCTTCAGCAGGAGATTTCCCATAATATCAGCCACGAGTTGCGAACTCCCATGACCCAGATTTTGCTCGCCCTAGATTTGGTCTTACGGAATAAAAACGAGCATTCTGACGAATTAGAGCAGTTCGTGGAAATTGCCTTATCCCAATCTCACAGACTCAATAGCATTATTGATGACCTGATCTTTCTCAGCAATTACGATCGTGGCGCCATCAGCACCTTCCGTCAATATATAAATATCGAAACCGATTTCCTTGAAATCATCAAGATCCGGCAGGAAATTTACATCAGTAAGAACTTGAATGTGCAAGTGGCTGTTTCACCAGGGATCGTCATCCACGCGCCGCGCCGCGAATTCAGGCAAGCGATCGGCCATTTGGTAGACAATGCCTTCAAATTTTCTGCGCCCATGTCTGCGGTGCAGATTCAGATTGAGGCGAAGGGAGAAGGCGGGTTCGTATTGACAGTAAAAGATCATGGTGTCGGGATCCCCGTAGACCTTCACGAAAAAATATTCGAACGCTTCTTCCAAGTCAGTCAGGGCGATCGACGGGAATACAATGGTTTGGGAGTCGGTTTGACCATAGCACGACTCGTATCACAATCTATGGGTGGAGATACGATAATCCTGCCAAGTGAATCCGGCTGTAAAGTTCGTATGACCGTTCCACCTGGAAAACTTGATCTTATTTAAAGGAACAAACATAATGAACAAGAAAAATTTCGAGGTCGCTTCTTTTATCTTCCTTGCCCTGCTGTTCTTCACAAGCTGCGAATCACAAAAGGAACCAATCCGGATCGCAATTTCAGCCTGGGCTGGCGTGGAACCCGCCGAATTAGCTGCCCAACTAGGATATTATGAAAAATATGGGGTGAATGTGGAAATGGTACGTTTCTCTGCGTACAGTGACTCTCTTGAAGCCCTAAGAGATGGTAACGTAGATGCAGGGATGCACACCCTGGACGACTCCTTGCGAAATATGGCATCGGGGCGTGATATCCGGGTTGTTCTATTAACGGATTACTCGTACGGTGGCGATGGTTTGGTCGCACGTGCTGGTATCGAATCATTGAGCGGCCTCAAAGGGAGCAAAATTGGCGTCGAAATCGGAACTGTTGGACATTTATCTGTGTTGAAGATTCTAGAACAGGCTGGTATCAACATCAGTGAAGTGACCTTGATGAGTATTCCAGCCTGGGAAATCCAACAGGCTATGATCAATAACCAGATCGATGCTGGTGTCACCTGGGAACCTTACCTCACCAGTACAGCCGAGATGATCAACGGCAAAGTCCTGATCACGAGCAAGGAATACCCGGAAACAATCATCACTACCATGACCTTTGATGCAACTGTTGCAGAAAATAGAAAGGAAGACGTCCAAAAGATAGTTGCTGCTTACTTCGATGCAGTGGAATACATCAAACAACATCCACAGGAATCCTACATGATCATGGGGCAGGCAGAAGGTGTGAGCGCAGAGGAATTCGCCTCGCATGTAGAAGGAATTAAATACATCGATCTTTCAGCCAACATGGACTTATTTAGTGCCGACTCAAACGGCAGAATTTATGCCATTACAGATCAGATCGGCCAATTCCTTGCAGAGAACAACGTGATTAATTACGTACCAGATGTGCATAAATTACTAGATGCCAAGTTCGTTCAAAACGTTTTCTCCGGAAAATAAATTCAATGCCTCGTCGGACCCGCTCCTTAAAGACAAAACTATCCATCTTTCAGTTTTTGTCAGGTTTGACAGGCATCATCCTTATTTTTATTGTTGCCTGGCTGGGTTCCCAGCAACGTCTGTTAAGCAATGCAAATATTGAAGCCGAAAACCTTTCAGACCAAATCGCTTACAGCATCTCCATCCTTGCCACCCAAAACGGTGATGAAACCTTTAATTATCAAAGGCTGATCGAAAAATCCGCAACTCTGAATAACATTAGATCCATCAAGGTCATCAACAAAGACGGTATCGTCATTGCGGATAATGTCCGTAAAAATATTGGGCATCGCCTCGACTCACCCATGATCACAGCGGCGCTACAAAACCAAAGTCAGGAGAAACTATTGGAAGGAAAGACTCTCATCGTGGTCCGGCCATTACACGGCGAATCATTCACGGCAACCTTGAGCGATATCACTGGCGCACTTTGGATTGAAATGGACTTAGCCCCTGCATATACCCGGAATCAGAAAGACATCTTAATGGTCCTTTGGGTCGGTCTGGGGGGTTTTCTACTGGTCTTTTATTTGTATTTTCAAGTGACCCAAACGGGCATCATCGATAGAATGGCGGAAATCTCCAAGGGGTTGGTCATTGTCGAAAAAGGCGACCTGACTCAAAGGATCAAGGTAAGTAATTTTTTCGGGAGTGAGGATGAGGTCAACGAACTGGTGCATCAATTCAATCAGATGATCTCCAGTTTGAGCAGGAAACTATCGTTCGAAGAATTAACTTCAAACCTTTCGGCAAAGTTCATGAACATACCTGCCAGCGAGATGAGTGCTGCCGTCAAGGACACCCTTATGAAGATGGGCGAGATATTCGAAGTTGATCGGACCTACATCTTTGAATTCTCAGAAGATCACACACTCATCAAGAACACCTTTGAATGGTGCGCAGAAAATATCAACCCACAAATAGATAACTTGCAAAATATCCACATTAGTATCATCCCTTGGTGGATGAGTCTTTTGAATAAAAGCGAGTCGATCATCATAGAACGAGTTTCGGAGATGCCCCCGGAGGCTGCTTCTGAAAAACGTATTCTCGAAGAGCAGAATATAAAATCCGTCCTTGTCATGCCCATGATCTCCGATAGTGGTCTGTTCGGTTTTATTGGATTTGATTCAGTTTCAAAAGAGCGCGCTTGGACCAGTGAAGAGATCAACCTTGTCAGTGTGCTCAATGGCATTATAACCAATACACTTATTCGTCAATACAGCCAAAAGGAATTAATCGAGGAGAGAGATTTCGCGCTCCAGGTTATGAATACAGTTGGACAAGGTCTCACTGTAACTAACGAACATGGCGAGTTCGAATATGTCAACCCGGCTTATGCCCAAATGCTGAACCATCCGCTTGAATCATTAATCGGACGGCCACCTTCAGACTTCACACACCCAAACGACAGGCAAAATCAATTTGACGAGTTCCAGAAGAGAAAATCCGGTCACTCCTCAGTCTATTATTCAAGATTGATGGACTCAAATGGTTCAGTGGTGAACGTTCTGGTTAGCGCGACACCGCGCATGCGAAACGGAACGGTCGCCGGCAGCATCGCCTCGATCACAAACCTTACTGAGCAACTGGTAGCCGAGGAAAAACTAAGACAATCCGAGTCTCGCAACCGCGCTTTCCTGAATGCAATACCCGATTTGATTTTCAGGATAGATCAGAATGGGAATTTTCTCGACTATAAGGCCGGAGAGGCTCAACAGCTCTATATACCTCCGGAGGAAATCATGGGGGCCAATATTTTAAATGTCCTCCCGCCCGAGGTTGGCCAAAAAGCATTTGTAGCGATAAAAAAGGCGCTTGCCACTTTACAACCGCAGGTCTTCGAATATAAACTACAAACCTCCTCGGGAATTTTCACGTTTGAGACACGCATTGTTGCAACCACAAGTGAAGAGGCGGTAGCAATCGTCCATGATATTACAGACCGTGCCAGACTGGAACAAATGAAGACCGATTTCATCAATCGTGCCTCCCATGAATTAAGAACGCCTCTGACCACATCCCTGCTCATGGTAGACCTGCTGGATGGAAATGAACTGGACCCCGGCGAGGTAGATGAATATTGGCAAATTTTAAAACAGGAACTGAATCGCGAAAGGTTGATCCTTGAAGATGTACTTACGGTAGGGCACTTGGAAGCCGGTAAGTATCTGATCTCTGAAAGCAGGATATCCATTCTCCCATCGCTGCAAATCTCAATTGAAGCCATAATCCCTCAAGGAAAAATCAGGGACATTAGAATCGAAGTGGACATCCCCAAGGAACTTCCACATCTTCGCGGTTCCGAAGAAGCATTTGTCAGAGTATTCAGTAATGTGCTCTCAAACGCCGTCAAATTCTCAAAGCCAGGAGGAATAGTATATTTAAAAGTTCACCAAGATAAAGACAGTATTTCTGTTATTGTCGAAGATAAAGGGATTGGAATCCCACTGGAAGACTTACCCCACATCACCACTCGCTTCTTCAGAGGGACAAACGCCTCTGAGCAGGAAATTCCAGGCAGCGGGATTGGGTTATACATTATCAAAAATATTGTCGAAGAGATGGGAGGGAAATTAAGTATTCAATCTCAGCTCAATCACGGAACTAAAATCTCTCTCCTGTTTCCCATTCCATAAATCAAAAAACTGAAACATAGTAAAG
>DAOQPR010000174.1:0-6477 GCA_035333265.1 Anaerolineales bacterium | reverse complement strand
AAAGAGTCTTCAAGTTGTATGGCTTGAGTGATGAAGAAATAAAAATTGTGGAAGGAACGGGGTAAAATTATCCTATGAACGCAATGATCTATCCTTTCAGCCTTTCCAAGCTCATTGACCTATGCCGTCAAAATGACGTTTCAATGGTCGGTATCTTCGGCTCAATGGTGCGCGGGGAAGCAAAGAAAAACAGCGACATTGATTTGATTGTCCGCTTCTCCAAGCGCAAGAGTCTACTGGCAATGGTGCGGCTCGAAAGAGAATTGGCCGAAACGCTGGGGCGTAAGGTGGATTTGTTGACCGAAGCCTCCATCAGTCCATACATGCGCGAACGGGTTTTACAAGAAATGCAGGTGATTTATGGATCGCGATGAAACGCTTTACCTGCGTCACATGCTGGATGCAGTCGATACAGTCGAAGAATATCTGCTAGGCGTGGATGAAGCAAAATTCAAAAATACCCGTCTGATTCAAGACGGCGTTATTCGGCAAATTGAAGTAATCGGAGAAGCGGCTCGGCATATTTCCAAAGACATCCGCAAAACATACCCTGAAATCCCCTGGCAGGATGTGGCAGGTATGCGCGATAAACTCATCCATGATTATTTTGGTGTGGATATTGAAAAAGTCTGGGATACTGCCAAGGGTGATCTACCCATTTTACGAAAACAGGTTCTTGGAATTCTAAAAGACTTTGGACAGGAAATATAACCAATAAAAAAACGCTCCTTTTCAAGAGCGTTTTTTTGTTGCTATAAATCTATTTCAATCTCAAATGGGATGAGACGATTTGATTCACTGGTACTTTCGCCGGTGATGTGAGAGGTTTCTTATTCCGCTTTTTCTTCGGTGGCTGCGGCTGGCTCTTCTTTTGTTTCCGCTTTTTTGGCTGCCGGTTCCTCATGGTGTCCGGTGATGGTTTCCACACTTTCGCCTTCGCGGTGGACAATGATCTTGATCTCTGGCACCAGGTCCATCGTCAGGCGCACGTGGGCTGTGAATTCACCCAGGGTGCGAATGGGTTGGGTGTCCACTTGCTGACGTTTGACTTCGAAGCGCACTTTTTCGGTGAGGGCGGTGGCGATATCAGCGGTGGTAATGGAGCCGTAAAGTTTTCCGGTTTCACCAGCCTTGGCAGGGAAGATGAGGGTCACTTCCTTGATCAGATCGGCAAGGCCCTTGAGTTCGTTGTTTTGGGTGCTGCGGCGAATTTCAGCCTGTGACTTGATCTTTTGAATCTGCTTCAACGCGCCTTCAGTGGCGAGAACGGCAAGGCCTTGGGGAAGAAGGAAGTTGCGTCCGTAGCCATCGGCTACCTTCTTAATATCCCCTGCACGTCCGAGTTTATACACGTCCTTGATAAGCAATACTTTCATGTTGTTTAAGCCCTTTCTGGCATTTGTGGATGTCAGGCCGAAGGGTACTACGACCTGCGGGGCAGGATTGTACCATAAAAGAAATGCAAGAGATGAAAAAATCGATTAAGATTAAGGCATGTTGCCAGTAAAAATTAATATTCGACGAATAGCCATCTTTGCAGGGATTTTTATGCTAATCTTATTGGTGATCGAGTTCAATAACCGTCTTGAGGAATTGAATCGTCTGACTGAGCAGCGGGAGGAGGTACGAGCCCTTGCAACACAAGCCATGCAGACTCAGATCGCTATTCAGACCCAGGTGGCTTATGCAGGCTCGACCGAAGCCGTAGAAGAATGGGCACGAACCGAAGGTCATTACATGCAGGAGGGCGACCAGCCGGTCATTCCGGTTGGCATGCCTGGAAGCCAGCCAGCCATCGTCAATACCCCCATTCCCCTCCCTACACCGATGCAAAACTGGGAAATTTGGTGGGCATTACTTTTCGATAAATAACACCCATGAGTATTTACCTGTCGATTTATTTGACAAGTTTGGGCATCCTGGTGATCGTGATCACCGGGATTGCCATACGTGCGTTCTTAAAACAACCTCAAGCAGGGGCAGGAACATTCGGGTTTCTCATGCTTTCCATGGCAATTTGGGCCGGTTGTTATTTCCTTGAAATCGTATTGCCTGAAATACCGGAAAAGATCCTTGCCAGAAAGTTCTTATATGTCGGCATGAGTTTGGCACCGCCGCTTTGGCTGGCCTTTGCCCTTCAGTATACGGATCTATCCAAATGGTGGGCAAAGGAAAGCCGGGCATTAATTCTAACCCTTCCGGCAATTGCAGCCATCATCATGGGGATAACAAATGAAAAACACCTCCTGATTTGGAAGACATTAATAACCACTGAAAACCTGATCAGCCCGCTTCATATTGAATATGGGCCTGTTTTCTGGTTCTTTACGGTCACCTCCTATTTGCTGATCATTTCAGGCGTTATCGTATATGGAATACAGTATGTGCGTAGTGACCATGCCTTTCGAGTCAAGACAGGGATCATGCTGATCGGCGCAGCAATTATCGGCCTTTTCAATTTGTTTTTCCTGCTGCTTGGTAAAAGCGCCAACCTTGATCCCACCCCATTATCATTTGGAGTCTCTGCTCCTCTTTTTGCCCTTGGTTTTTTTCGTTTTGGGGTAAACAAAGTACTTCCCCTGGCGGCTCCCCTTGTCATCGAAAACCTGGAAGACGCCATTATCCTCACCGACAGCAACGACCTGATAACGGATATGAATAGGCGGGCTAAAAGGCTATTTTGGAAAGTATCTGATCCTGAAGGGGTATCTGCATTTAGCCTCCTGCCGGAACCAGAGCGTTTTAAGGCCATTTGGAATGACCCACATTCGGCTCTAAAAATCGAAGTCCTTCAGGAAAAACAAATGCTCTGGTTTACCACCAGGGTTATTCCGCTTAAAAAAGGGAATCATGAACTACTGGGAAGAGTGATCATATTCACCGACATCTCCAGCGAACAAAACCTGCTTAAAGCAGAGCAGCGGCGCTCGAAACAATTGGCCTTGTTGGAGGAAAGCGGTCGATTTATTGCAGACAGCCTGAACGAACGTGACATCTTTCAAAAAGCTGTAGATTCCATTGTCCACCAATTTGGTTATGCTCTTACATGTATTTCCATCCTGACACCAGATAACATGCTCGAGATCCGCGTGATCAATGGGACCTATGACTTTGGGTACGAAACCGGATACCAGCAAAAATTAGGGTCGGGCATCATTGGGCACACCGCTGTCATTCAAAAAACGTATCTTTCCCACCGTGTTGCGGAAGATCCCTATTACTACTCCACCGCTGCACACTTTGGCTCAGCAATTTGCACTCCGATCTGGAAACAAGGTTCCTTTTATGGAGTGTTATATATTGAAAGCCTTGAACCTGATACCTTCGATGATCTCGATATCACCACCCTGGAAACCCTTGCAACTCAGATATCTGGATCCCTGGATCGTGCCTCTCTGCTTGCACAATCCCAGGAAAATTTACGCACCCTGGCCACCATCCAATATATTTCAAAATCAGTCGCGGGCTCTCTTGACCTTGAAATTATCGGCAAGGCCGTGGTGAACAGCTTAAAGAACATGCTTGGATATACCCATGTTAGTATCTATCTTCTGGAAGAGGATTACCTTCACCTGCTTGCCGAAGTGGATTATCCCGATAATATGATCATCCAAAAGATCCATATAAGTCAGGGAGTAACCGGACGTGCCGTCCGCACAAAATCCATTCAATTCATCAAAGATACCACCAAAGAAAATGTATTTCTTAAAGCCGATCTAAAGATCAGCAGCGAGATTTGTGTTCCACTGGTGAAAGAGGATACAGTTCTGGGCGTGTTAAACGTGGAGGCAAGCGAACCTGGGCAGCTAAGCCAGACCGATGTGGAATTGCTAACCACCATCGCCAGCCCAATTGCCATATCAGTGGATAATGCCAGGCTGCATGGACAAATCAAGAAAATGGCGATCACCGATGCTGTCACCGGCTTGTTCAATCGACACATCTTTGAACAAACACTTTCTGCTGAAATCGAACGAGCCCAACGAAACAACCAGGAAACCTCATTGATCATTTTCGATATCGACTCTTTCAAGCAATATAATGATTCCTGGGGGCACCCTGCCGGAGATGCACGCTTGAAA
The DNA here is from genome assembly GCA_035333265.1 of Anaerolineales bacterium. GTDB lineage: Bacteria > Chloroflexota > Anaerolineae > Anaerolineales > Villigracilaceae > Villigracilis. The sequence goes on along the minus strand of DAOQPR010000174.1, from coordinate 2,395 downwards.
GCAGTGGGAGATATTATCCAAAGAAATCTGCGTAAATACGATATTGCAGCCCGTTATGGCGGCGACGAATTTGCCGTCATTCTCTCCGATTGCAATACTCATCAAGCCCTGTCGTTTGCAAGACGATTACTGGAAGCAACTCGCTATGGCGCGCCCACCCCTGCTGAAGATGGGGAAAGCATACCGGGATACACGCTTAGCATGGGCATTGCCAGTTACCCCAAAAATGCCAACACACCTGGTGAACTTCTGATCGCGGCCGACCTCGCCGCCATGCTTGCCAAACAAAATGGAAAAAACCAGATCCGCATCTCCGACAACTATGAAGCGTCTTGACCTCTTTCCCATCACGAGCAAAATCATTGACCATAACTTAACCATTGCCGGGCTCACCCTGGAAAGCCTGGCAGATCAGCATAAGACCCCGCTATATTTGTATGACCGTGCAACACTCGACTCTGCTGTTCTGGAATATAAATCCACGCTCGCTTCAGCCTACCCCGGGCCTGCTTCTATTACCTATGCCGGGAAGGCATTCCTATGCCTTGCACTTGCGCAATGGACACAATTGCACGGCCTGACCATCGATTGCACAGGCGAAGGAGAAATCGCGATAGCAACAGCAGCCAGTGTTCAACGTGAACATATTCTGGTGCATGGGGTCAACAAATCGATGGATGATTTGAAGGCCGCGATCAAAAACGCAGGTACCATCGTCATAGATAACCTCAGTGAACTTCATCGAATCAAAGACCTGTTTTCGGAGCGCCCATCCACATTCCCTGACATCTGGCTGCGGTTGCTCCCCGGAATGGCGGTATCCACCCATCATGCCCACACCCAAACCGGTCAATATGATAGTAAATTTGGCATGACCCGTGAAGAGATCATGGCAGCAACCGTATTTTGTAAGGAACACAGCCTGCCATTGAACGGCATCCATTTTCATCAAGGGTCAAATTTTCGTGACCCCGAACCACTTTTGCCAGCCATCGATCTGGCTCTAGACCTCGCAGTGAAAATGGGCCTTCCTAAAGACTGGCATTTTTGCCCTGGCGGCGGCTGGGGTGTGGCTTATCATGAGGATGAACTGCCCCATCCATCCATTGAAAACTATGTGCATGGAATTGCCGAAGCCATAGTGGAGGGATGTCAAATCCGCGGGCTCGCTCTGCCACATTTGCATCTGGAGCCAGGACGCAGTCTGGTTGCACGGGCAGGAGTCGCAATCTACAGGGTGGGGACTGTCAAACGGCGGGGTAACAAGGTATGGGTATTGATCGATGGCGGATTGGCGGATAACCCACGGTATGCGATGTACGGCGCGAAATATGCCTGTTTGCCGGTATCAGGCTCCGGCGTGGAAGGAAGCGAACAAGTTTCGCTTGCGGGGCCCTACTGCGAATCGGGAGATGTCATTCTTGAAGGGCTGGCAATATCTCCCATCCAGGAAGGGGATTTGATCGCTGTGCCGGTAAGTGGAGCATATCACTTGAGCATGTCTTCCAATTACAATGGCGCGCGGCGGCCTGCAGTTTTATGGCTGGAAAGCGGTAAGGCGACTGTGATCCAACGCCGTGAAACGGCAACTGATCTTTTGGATCGAGATTCACGGCTATTGGTTTTCGATCAGCTTTAAGAACTTTTCCACAACCTGGGGATCAAATTGTTTTCCGGAAGCGGCCCGAATGTAATCCAATGTCTGTTGTTTTGGCCATGCGAAACGATAAGGGCGGTCTGAAGTAAGCGCATCCCATACATCGACCACCGTAAAAATGCGGGCTGCCAGTGGTATCTCTTCACCTTTCAAGCCAAACGGATAACCGCCTCCATTCCAGTGTTCATGATGATACAGGGGAATATCGATGGCGGATTGCAGGAAGGAAATAGTGGAAAGCATATCCTGGGCAAATTGGGGATGCTCCTGCATGATCTTACGCTCCTGCGCAGTAAGCGGACCGGTTTTATTAAGAATGGCATCGGGAATTCCCATTTTGCCAATATCATGCAAGAGAGCACCACGCCGAATTTGAACCAATTCATTTTCTGGAATTTTCATTTCACGCGCAAGCTGCAGGGTCAACTCGGTCACACGGCGTGTATGGCCTTCGGTTAATTCGTCACGAAGCTCAAGCGCCCGTGCCCAGCCTGCCAATGTATTATCGTAGGCTTGGGAAAGTTCGTCGGCATAGTGGCGGGTCTGGTCAAAAAGAGAGGCGCGATGGATGGCATTTCCACCCATTTCAGCAATGGCGGTCAGAAGGCGGGTATCTGTTTCATTGAAACTGCGGGCATCCGTGGAAATGACATGGATAACCCCAATGATGTTTTCTTCATACCGAAGTGGCAAAGAAATACCATGAAGACCATTAAGAAGGTCACGGTCAGCATCGAG
>DAOQPR010000173.1:0-6508 GCA_035333265.1 Anaerolineales bacterium | reverse complement strand
GCAGAGCCATTGAAATATGAATATCTGCTCAAATTGGAAAGGGCGGGGCAAGAGACTGTCTTGGTTGAAAACGGGAATGATCTGGTCACGGTCAATGTCCGCCAAATGTTGAGTGCCATCGAAACCGAAGCGCAACGCAAAGAACAAGGCGGAAGCGTCACCCATATTTATATCGGCGGTAATGTTGATGGCAATTTGACTGTTGGCAACGACAATCAATCCAACAAAGATTAGTTTGTCACGAAAGGTCTTGTCCCTCTGGCGGGCGGCCCGGCAAAAAATTAACGTTTCCTATTCTACAATATCATTATCTCTCGAATCAAAAGACCGCCAGCCTGAGGCTGACGGTCTTCCAGTAGCGGGGGCAGGACTTGAACCTGCGACCTTCGGGTTATGAGCCCGACGAGCTGCCACTGCTCCACCCCGCATCGGTTAGTAAAGCCCGCCGATATTACCAATGATTGCATAAAAAGTCAAGCATGAAATACGATTTGATGCCATTCGTACAGCAAACAACTCGTAATGAAATTAGTACCAAGGGTTGAAACCATACTCAATGAATTGGGGTATAATAAAAATACCTTAACAAACTTAAAATTGTTATGGCATAAAATATTTTCAGGCGTTATCATCATAAATATGAAGACCACAACTCTTTTGGTCATAGAATCCAAACATGCTGAAATCCCTTCTTTCGCAGCCGATCTGCAAAAGAAGGGATTTGATATACATATTGCCCAAAATGGCAGTAAAGCCATTGCGCTTCTCAAGGAAGTCAGCCCCAGTCTGGTTGTGATCAATGCAGCCTCCATGCGAAGTACGGGGTTACGCATCTGCCAATCCATTCGCGAAAAAGATGCAAAGCTGCCCATCATCCTGATTCTCGATGAGGAACGTGAAGTCAGTAAAGGTGCCGCCGATTCTGTGCTGGTCCTGCCTTTTACTGTGCAGAAATTGGTCAATCGTGTCAAACCTTTATTGCCCGGCGATGGAAAAAATGTTTTACATGTTGGCCCCATCCGCCTTGATCTGGAAAAACGGCGTGTGCGCTGCCTCGGCAAAAGCACAAAACTCACTCCCAGGCTCGTCACCCTCTTACAGTTATTAATGGACAAACATGGTGAGGTAGTGGAACGTGAACCCCTGTTCAAAAAAGCCTGGGAAACAAATTACACCGGCGACACCCGCACTCTTGATGTTCACATCTCATGGCTGCGCCGCGCCATCGAACTTGACCCAGATAATCCAAAATTCCTGAAGACTGTGCGCGGCGTCGGCTACCGGCTAGATGTTTAGTTGAAATTGCTTTCCTTCGACCGTCACCAATCGGATGCAAAGTTTGCCTCCGATTTTTGTTTTTAACTCCATGGGAATCTCTCCGCTTCGCACATGACGCTGTGCCTGCGCAGCACTGCGGAAGGTTTTCCCATCCCAATTCGGATCAATCTCCCAAAAATCCACATCCAGTGTCGTCTGCAAATGGATAATCCCATCCATCACTTTGATCTTGATTTTCTTAGACTTGGTGGCCACCTCCATTTTGTCTCGAAGGTCACGCTCCACTGTAAAAACAGATTTTGTGCCAGCCAGCCTTGCGCGTGCCGTGTGTACGGCTCGAAGGGTTTGATCACTGGTGATAAATCTGCGTCCATGTTTTGCGGCCACCAAAGCAGTCGTACCAGAGCCGCAGAAAAAATCCGCGACCAAGTCACCTTTATTGGAGGATGCCAGGATGATACGTTCCAATAAAGCTTCAGGCTTCTGGGTCGGATATCCTGTACGTTCGTTATGCAAACGTGCCACAACCGGAAAATACCACCAATCTTCCGGAACCTTGCCCCGCTCCAGGTCTGGGATCTTTCCAAAACCCGCTTTTGAAGATGCCTTGAATGTCGCTACTGTATTAGGATTATAAGGCTCCCGAACATCATCTACATTGAAGACATATTCCTTGTTTTTGGCATACATCAGAATCGTATCGTGCTTGCGATTGAACGCCGTACGAATCGGCGACGGCCCATGATACGTCCACACAATCTCATTGACGAAGTTTTCAGCGCCAAAGATCTCATCTAAAATCAGGCGGGCATAGGAATTGGCATGCCAGTCAAGATGCAGGTATAAAGTCCCATTCGCGGCAAGCAGTTGGTGCATTAATGTGAGGCGTTCATAGAGAAATTGGAGGTACGCATCCAAATCTTCCCAATCATCATGATATCCCTCTGCCAGTTTCCACTTGGAAGGTTTGCGTGAATCTTCTCCCCTGCCTACACGGGCATGGAATTTTCGATTGGTGAAAAACGGCGGGTCTGCATAAATGAGATTGATACGCCCATCATATTCAGGGAGCAGGGCGGCCATAACAGCCAAATTATCTCCAAGGATGACTCGACCATCGGGCTTTGCCTTGGGATAGCCGCGCCCGGCCGGGAATATCACCGAGTCATGGGTCAGTGTGGCAGGCGTCGGCGGAGAAAGAAGCTTTCCATTCCAGTGAAGTGTAGGCATAAGAGTAGGAAAAACTCACAGAGTAGATTTGGATTTGGGAGAAGACATCCCCAAAAACTTAATAATGGATTTCAACCTTGGTGCCCAGACCGCGAGTGGCAACTCTTTCGCTTGTGGGGGCGATAGGTGCAGGGCTTGACCAGCGGAAGAGCCAGTTGGCTTCGTTACTGCGCATGTTGATACAGCCATGACTCATGGGCGTGCCGAAGTTCTCGTGCCAGTAGGTACCATGAAATGCATGTCCCTGTTTGGTAAAGAAAGACGTCCAGGGAACGCCCGGTAGGACATAATTATCCACGTCAGCCAGAATGTTGCCAGTGGTTTGACTGCCAAAATAGCTGAAACCCATATGCTTGGCTGGAACCTTATCCAAAATGGAGAACTCACCCGCAGGGGTTGTGGTGGGACCCCCCGTCCCGCCAGTGGGGTCACCGGGCACCCCGGATGCAATATTGGTTTGGAAGACCAGGTTGCCATATTCATAGGCATATAAAAACTGGTTTGAGAGATTCACTTCGATCAATTTTTCATGATAGGGCACATCCGGCGAAATCGGCGTAAGCGAATCTTCAGGGAAGATTCGCATGTGAATCGCGGGAACGTAATATTGCACATTTGAATCCAATTCATCGAAGATTCGATACCAGGGGCCGTTGTAATCAGCCATTTCCGGCCCCTGCTCTATTGCCTCGATAAAATGTACCGAACCATAATACAAAGGCGGCGACATGGGCTGCCAGCCATAAGCCTTGGAATACCGCTGCGGGGTTGTGAATGGCACCGAAACCTCTGCTGGAATACGCCTGCCCTCGGGGACCGAATCGATGGGTGTATGGTAAACAGTCTTTACACGATGTAAGCGACCACGATGCAAGTACCCGCCCCAAACGCGATACCAAACCGGGTTATGAGCCGGCCACTCGGCGGTCACCTCTTCATAAACATGCACCAGTTCGTCACGATAGCGGGTCAATTCGATGCGGCTGTCATCCGTTGGCTCGCGGCGCACAGGCATTTCAGCGGTGGCAACGCGCACCACAAAGCTATCGTCGAAATCGGTCAGCCCAGGCAGAAAGGGCGAAAAAGCCAGCCCACCCAGGGTAAGACCGCTCAATTTTAGAAAATCCCTACGAGTAATTCGTTTCATGTCAAAAATTTTACACTACATTGTTTAAGATTTAATGAGAAGTCCGCAAAAAACAAAACTGCCCTCCTGTTATGGAGGGCAGGAATCTTATTCAATTGTATTTTATGCTTCAGCGGTTTCTACGATCATATCCTTCAATAAAATCTCAAGCGCCATCGAATGGCCGCAGCGTTTATGGGTCAGGAAAAATTCGCAATCACAGGAAAAGACGCCATTATTATAGCTAACGTGGTGATCATTATTGTCACCGTGGAAGGTAAGATCAAATTGATTAAAGCGGAAGCGCTTTCGGTCCTCTGCATATCGTTTTGCTTTTTCGAGCTTGCCGATCATTCCGTAGTCCATGGCAAAAGCCTCCTAATTTGGATTGAAATATAAAAAAAGACACGCGGTTATATTCGCGTGTCTTGATCAACAACCTTGGGTATTTCCATGAAATAATCGCATGGCAGCGTTACCTCTTATTGAAAGTCAGTATAGTACGTTTCAAATTCAGAGTCAATAACAAAAGTCACATTGTCATCATTCCGTATGGGATTTGTAGGGTGATGAAAGAAAAAGATACGATTGACTTAACTTGATTTCATCCGCCATTTATCTTTCACCTTTAAGTTGACTACACGCATCATTACAACCTCATACCTGCCTCTACTTAACAAACCTTTTCCCCGCCCAAACACTGACCAACGCTACTGCCGTGCTAAGAAATGTCCCCCACAAAAGGTCAACCACTGTTACTAATACGGGCCAATCTTTCAGTGTGGCAAGGTTGGTTAAATCATATGTGGCATATGTAACCAGACCAAATAAGGCGCCCTGCATTGCCGCCTGAGTCAATGTACCCTGACGTACCCCCGGCTCAATGACGAAGACCACCATTCCGAAAATAAAAACAAGATAAAACAACCCGGCTGCCAGAAAATTCGGCTGATCTGCCATGATGAAGCCGATCTGCGAACTGTAAAAGGAAGGTGCGACCAGACCCAGCCAAAGCGAGTCAATGCCGAGGAAAACGAGAAGGGTTATGAGATATAGTTTGAGTTTCATGGTCATTCCAAAAATTTCGGTCAAGGATAGGGGTATCCTTGACCGAAGATATATCCTTATTTACTTTTTTTCCTGCCAGTCTTCGGTGCAACAGGTTTTGAAGCCGGTTTCTTTGTAGCTGGCAATTTAACTTTTTCAACTGCAGCAGGCTTTTTCGTATCGGTCTTTGATTTACCGTCTTTTTTTGCTTTTTCTGATGACTTCACCTTGGATGTCGTAGGTTTACTTGCTGGCTTGGTCACTTTAGGTGTTCGTTTCACTGCCTGTTTTTTCAGCGAAGTCTTAGTTTGAGCTTTCTTCGTTACAGGTTTCTGGGCCGCCTTCGTCTTAGAAACAGGAGATTTCTTCGCAGTTTTCTTAACTGTCTTCGCCTTCACACCTGTTTTCTTTGTCACAGCCTTACGGGGCGCGCGTTTCTTTTTGGCAGGCTTCTCTTCTATAGCCTCTTCAACTGTGGCAAATCGCTTCGTCCACTCCGCTTGCATGGAGGGCACCCCGGCCCCATTGAGGTCGTGATAAATATCGCCCCATTCTTTATCGCCCACAAAACGGAAATCCATAAAAGCATGGCACTGATAGGCGCTGAGTTCGACATACATGCCCTTATCCCAAATTTCTTTGCAGGAGCGGATGTATTCCAGTTGAGAGGCATAATCCTTGAAAATGACAAAACCTTCACGCGGCAAGCCCAATCCTTCGGCAAGGTTGCGGCGTTTGAGCTTGCCAGAACCTTTATCGAGCGAGGCTGAGGAGGTTTTGATCCAGCCTTTGGTGTCGCCATAGACGTTGTGATAGATGATAAGCCCTCTCTCGTCACCAAAGCGATTGGTGTACGCAAAGACGTTTTCATCGACACTGCCGTTGGATTGATAAAGGTCGAAGAGTAGGAAATGCTCCACATCGGCAAACAGGAAGCGGCGGTGAAGAAGCGGGAATATCCTCCACTCATGGGCCTGGATCAGGCCGTCGTCTTGAGTCTCCTCCCATTTCGGGCGGCGGAATTCCATTCCATATTTTTCGGAAAAGCCCTCCACCTGCCCATGGCCAAACATCGGCAAACCCGGCAGGGTGGCAAGCACGGTGCAAATGCCAAAGTACTTATCGCCTTTGCCAAACTGCTCGACGGCGGTCTTCTCATCGGGGTTATTCATGAAGTTGACATAACGCTTGAGAATTTGCGGGTCGAACTCGAGCGTGTTCTTGATGGCCTGACGGTATTTGGCGTTGTCTTCATCGCGCAGCATGTGCATGAAGGCGGAGTTGTAAACGCGATGCATCCCCAGTGTACGGACAAAGTAGCCTTCCATCAGCCAAAAGGCTTCGGCCAGCAAAAGCGTATCAGGTACTTCGGTGGCAACCCGGTCCACGACCTCACGCCAAAACTCAACGGGAATCTTTTCATCAAATTCGGCGCGGGTGAGGCCAAATTGAGAACGGGAAGGAATTGCACCACCAGAACCCGGCTCGGGAAACCATAGACGTTGAATGTGTTTCTTGGCAAGGGTCATGGCCGCATCGAAGCGGATGACGGGGAAGTTGCGCGCCACATGCAAAATGACTTGAATGACCGCCTCGCGCACTTCGGGTTTGGTGAAGTCGAGTTGGGCGGTATCGTTCCATGGGAAGGAGGTTCCGTCGTTGCCGTGGTAGATATAGCGCAGGTCACCTGTTTGCAGATCGCGGCGTTGAAAGACGACGGCGGCATCGCTCTTATCGTAGTAGTGATCTTCAAGGTAGATGCCCACACGGAGATCATCAGAAAGATTCTCAGAGCGGAATGAATAGGATGGATAAGGCGGATAGGAT
>DAOQPR010000172.1:0-6582 GCA_035333265.1 Anaerolineales bacterium | reverse complement strand
GTCTTCGCCGCCATCACAAAATCGTTTTGATGCAAGCCTTTGACTACATGCGTCCACCATTGGACGGTGACTCTGCCCCACTCCAGCACAATCAATGGATGATGGTCTTCCTTTTCGGCGGTCATGGCGATCTTGTTTGCGAACGCCACGGCATCGACATAATTCCTGAATTTGAAGATACGCTGTAAACGCGGGATGCCATCCACTACTGCAAGCTCCCATTCCGGAACTTGCAGCAGCAATTCGGCAACCTCGGCATCAGATAAGGCAGGATCCCCTTTACGACAGGGGATGCACTTGCCAACGGCAAGACTCATTACAACAGGCCTTTAATATTGTCCGGTTTCGAGAGGCGAATTCGCAAAGCCTTGCGTCCTGCCGCTTTCAGGGCTTCATAATCGCCCAAGGCCTGCGCACGGATGAGAGTGCCGAAGGTCAGGCCCTGGCCGGGAATGTCCATATCTTTTTCAGCGTCGTATACAAACTGGATAAAGCGTCCCTTGTTGGGGCCGCCTTTATGGAACTGCCCCGTCGAATGTTGGAAGCGCGGGCCGAAGCCAGCCGTCACGGGCAGTTTTGTCCTGGCGCGAATGGCAGTGCGCAAAGACTGTATCGCCTCGATCATCTCCGCGTTGCGCGGCAGGTAGGCATTAATGGTCACAAACTCGCCAGCTTGCGGGTCTGCCAAAAATTCATCAATGGCCTTTTGCGCATCCTTGAAATCAACCAGGTCAGCTTCGGCAAGTTTGCCCGTGGTCTGATAATCCTTGATCTTGGCAATTGTGCGCAGTTTGCTATCCTGCACATCGGGCTGGTCAAAGGCATTGATGCCCAAAATGGAACATGCCGTTGAAATGGCGATCTCCCAGCGGAAGAATTCCGCACCCAGATCATATGGATCCTTCACGGGGAATTCGATCACAGGGAATCCCGACTTCTTCAACTCGACAATTCCGGCTTCCAACTCGCCGTTGCTCTTGAGATAGACAAATAAACGGTCGTTGCCATATTCTTCGGGTTTGCCCAGCGGTTCCAAGGCAACCGGCAGAATCCCCTTGCCATGTTTGCCGCTGGATTCGGCGATGACTTGTTCCACCCACCCGGCCAAAGCAGATACTTGCGCATCCGCCAGGACCGTCAACTTGTCTCTGCCCATCAAGGCGGATTCTGCAATGAGAGCGCCCAAGGCCATGCCCGGATTGCGCGCCGCAGGCATATCGGCCAGGGATTGTTTGCGCATCCGCTCGGCAGAGCCTAGCAGTTTTTCAAAATCCATGCCAAGCAAAGCGGCGGGAACCAAGCCGAAATCTGTCAACGCAGAGAAACGTCCACCCACGTTCGGGTCGGCATTGAAAACTTTGCGGAAGCCGCGTTCTTCGGCAAGTTTTTGCAGAGATGTCCCGGCATCGGTAGTGACGACGAAGCGTGATCCATTGCCATTGCTTAACTTCCAAATATAATCAAAGGCAGCCATCAGTTCAGCCGTCCCGCCAGATTTACTGGCAACAATGTACAATGACTTATCAGGCGGGTAGTCCTCGAATGCTTGCGCCACCTGTTGAGGGTCGGTTGAGTCGAGAATGGCAAGCGAGAGTTTGGCCATGACGCCAAATTGAGCCAACAATGAACTGAGCACCTCGGCTGTTAATGACGAGCCACCCATACCGATGACAAGCACACGGTCGATCTTTTCATCGTGAACTTGTTTGGCAAAGGCAAGATAACCATCGAGCCGTTTGCGCGCATCTTCAATCGAGTCCAGCCAGCCGAGGCGTTTGGCGGCTTCGGCCTGGCCTTCGGGATCATCGGTGCCAGACCAAAGGGTGACGTCGTGGTTCCAGAAACGTTTGGGGAAGGAAATCTGTTCGAGCTGGGATAATCTCACAGAAACAGAATCAGCCAGCGTTCCAAGAGAGGAGGCGGCAGTTTTTCGTCGTTCTTCGATTGCAGCGAGCAAAGTCTTGAAGGCATCTGCAAAAGCCTGTACGCCTTCGTCTTCCAATTCCTGCACGACGGTGCTCATGGAAATGCCCAGGGCTTTAAGGTCGACGAAAATCTTCTGAATTCCTTCAAGATCTTGAGTTACAGTAAGTTTGGCGATGCCGTGGTCACGAAAGGCGTCGAGGGTGGCGGGCGGAACGGTGTTGACGGTGTCAGGGCCGATGAGTTCATCCACATACAGCGTGTCGGAATATTTCGGGTTCTTCGTGCCGGTGGAAGCCCATAGCGGGCGCTGAACGCGCGCACGGAAGCGGGCCTTGAGCGAGGCAAAACGCGGCGAGGTGAAAATGGCTTCAAATTGTTCGTAGGCCAGTTTGGCGTTGGCAACGGCAGCCTTGCCGCGCAGGGGAGAGTCCTCCGCCAGTTTGGGGTCGACTTTGGAATCGACACGTGAGACAAAGAAGGAGGCGACGGAGGCAACATGCTGAACCGGCAGGTCTTTTGCTACGCGCTGTTCGATGCCTTCAAGATAGGCGTTCATCACTTCGGCGTAACGTGAAAGCGAAAAGATCAAGGTGACATTCACGTTAATGCCTGCAGCAATGCTGGCGCGAATGGCTGGAATGCCTTCCTTGGTGGCAGGGATCTTCACCATCAGGTTCGGGCGGTTGACGCGATCCCAGAGTTCCTGCGCCTGTTTGATCGTGCCTTCCGTGTCGCGTGCAAGATATGGACTGACTTCGAGACTCACATAGCCATCGCCCGCTTTCGATTCTTCATACAAGGGACGAAAGAGATCACAGGCTTCCTGAATATCTTCAATGGCAAGCTGCCAGAATATTTTCTCGGCATCCCAACCTGCCCAGGCAAGGGGCGTTAATGCGGCATCGTAGTCGTTTGTTTTTGCGATGGCGTTTTGAAAAATGGTCGGGTTCGAGGTCACACCGCGAATATCTCCGCGCTCGATCATGGCTTTGAGTTCGCCGTTCACCAGCAGCTTGCGCTGGATATTGTCGTACCAAAGGGATTGGCCCAGATTTGTTAATTTCTTGATCGATTCAGACATGATAAATAAAACTCCTTGAGTAAATAGTAACTGGCAATTGGAAGTTGATCTCCAATGACCAATTACCGATTTTCTTCTTCGATTTTTTTGATCTTGCCGACGCGCCGTGCCAAACGTTCTCCACCGGGATCGTCCCCCATATAACGTGCATTCAAAAAGGCAGGCACGAGCACCTTCACCAGTTCAGGTCCGATCACGCGCCCGCCAAGACAGAGGACATTCATCGCATCATGTTCCACACCCTGAGCAGCGGAATAAGTATCATGGCAGATCGAGGCATAGATCCCCTTCATTTTGTTGGCAGCAATGGCCGCGCCGATGCCGGAGCCGCAGATCAAAATTCCGCGCTCGGCCTCACCACTCTGTACTTTCTCACCGACTTTTTTGGTGAAATCTGGAAAATCCACCGCTTCTGCACTAAACGTTCCCACATCGATAACTTCATGTCCCAAGGCTTCTACAGACTTAATGACAACATCTTTGAGTGGAAAGCCTCCGTGATCACAACCAACTGCAACTTTCATATCTCTCCAAAAGACCTGACAGATTTCGAAAATCTGTCAGGTCTATAGTTTCTAAAGTTCTTTTGCCTTTGATACTACATTCTCAACCGTGAAGCCCAGCTTCTCGAAGATTACTTTCGCCGGAGCAGATGCACCATAACGGTCAATGCCGATGACAGATGACGCGTATCGCTCCCAGCCAAGGCTTGATCCTGCTTCGACGGCAAGCCGCTTCTGAATACTTTTCGGCAATACCGACTCGCGGTAGGCTTCATCCTGTTTTTCGAACAGCTCCCAACTGGGGAAGGAAACCACGCGTACACCTTTGCCTTCATCGGCCAGTTTCTGGGCTGCATCCAACACAAGGCTCACTTCCGAACCGGATGCCATCAGGATCATTTCAGGTGTGCCAAAATCCCTGAGGACATAAGCGCCTTTTTCAACAAGCGCCGGAGATTCGAGGGTCGGCAAATTTTGACGGGTCAGCACCAGCACGGTGGGACCATCGCGGCGGGCGACAGCAACCTTCCAAGCCTGGGCAGTTTCATTCGCATCAGCAGGACGAATGGTGACCAAATTGGGGATGAGCCGCAGCGTCATCATATGTTCCACTGGCTGGTGGGTCGGGCCGTCTTCACCCAAACCAACCGAGTCATGTGTGAAGATAAATATCGACGGGTAATGAGAAAGCGCCGCCAGTCGAACCGTTGGGCGCATGTAATCCAAAAAGGCAAGGAATGTCGCACCATAGGGGATCAAACCGCCAAAAACAGACATACCGTTGAGGATGGAACCCATGGCATGTTCGCGGACGCCAAAGTGAAAATTACGCCCAGCGAAAGAGTCTTTTTGGAAGGCAGGAACGCCATCAATTTTGGTATTGTTGGAAGGAGCCAGGTCTGCCGAGCCGCCAACCAACTCAGGAAGCTTTGGAGCCAGTGCGTTGATGACCTTACCTGAGGCGGCACGGGTCGCCATTCCTTTTGCATCTGCAGGAAATGTAGGCAAGGCAGATTCCCAGCCTGCTGGGAGAGTTCCGCTCAAGCGGCGGGTTAACTCAGCTCCAAGGTCGGGGAAGAGACGGGCATAAGCCTCGCGGCGCAGCTTCCAATCCGCTTCAAGTTCGCGTCCACGGTCAACAGCTTTGCGATAAAGATCCAATACATCATCAGGGATGTAAAAACGCGGTTCCTTCGGCCAGCCGAGGTTGTCTTTTGCCGCGTTGAGTTCTTCGTCGCCGAGAGGTTCACCATGCGCCTTGGAAGTTCCCTGCCGGTTTGGTGCGCCAAACCCAATGGTGGTACGGCAGATAATAATGGATGGACGCGGGTCGGCTTTCGCAGCTTTAATGGCCTGATCGACCGATTCCACATCGTTGCCATCTGCCACATGTTGAACATGCCAGCCATAGCTTTCAAAACGCTTGGCGCGGTCTTCAGTGAAGGCCAGGTCCGTGGAACCGTCGATGGAGATGCGATTGTCATCGTAAAGATAAATCAATCGGCCAAGTGAAAGATGTCCCGCCAGGGATGCGGCTTCAGCAGCAACGCCCTCCATCAAGTCGCCATCTGTGACGATGGCATAAATATAGGAGTCCATGATCTCATGACCGGGCTTGTTGAAAATAGCAGCAAGGTGTGAAGCCGCAATGGCCATGCCCACCCCGTTGGCAAAACCCTGTCCAAGCGGGCCAGTGGTCACCTCCACACCAGGAGTCCATCCGTATTCCGGGTGGCCAGGTGTAAGACTCTCCCACTGGCGGAAACTTTGCAATTGTTCCAAAGATAGGTCGTATCCGGTCAAATGGAGCAGAGAGTAAAGAAGCATTGAACCATGCCCGCCCGAAAGAATGAAGCGGTCTCGTCCGGCCCACTTAGGGTTACGCGGATTATGTCGAAGATGACGCGTCCAAATGGTGTATGCCATGGCCGCAGTTCCCATGGGCAGACCGGGGTGTCCGGAATTTGCCTTTTGCACGCCGTCGGCGGATAAAAATCGAAGTGTATTGATGGCTTTGGTTTGAATGTCCTGGTTTGTCATGGGCGGTATTTTACCATTCGCTTAGTATTTTTCTTTAAGATCCTTTACAGGTAATGTAATTCTTCCCTCTTTTGGGTCGCCTATCGAAAGAATAGATTCGGGTCTATGTATGGTCATCCATGCTGTAAATGCCGCGACCATGGCATCCAGCTGATCCGATGAATAAAGTAGCTCCATCGGCCAGTTTCCTTTGAGCATTTTATGCCGTGTAATTTCCTCGAAAAAATCCATCGGGTCTTTGATCTTCAGACCGTTTTCGTAAAGCAACAACTGACGTTGAATTTTCCCCTCCATCGAAGTTTTGGGCTGTGGCATCTCACCGTTCATCACACAAAAACAAGCCTGGGAATTGGTATCAAGCACCTGAAACAATTCATTTTCGGCCGGGTATTTTGCAAACCCACCCTTCTCCAATTTACGATACAGGGCAAACCCAGCCTTCATCCATTCAGGGCAATCCTCCAGTTTGGATGGCGTGCCGCGTACAGCAATTCCACGCGCACGCAGCTCAGCTTCCCCAAGTCGATAGCTTCCCAGCGCACGCTCCTTTTTCGTTTTAAATATGTCTTGTTTCTTTTCAACAGACAAACCGCGACTCAGTCCTGAAGGAGCATTGATCGCAGTCCTTACGGAAGATTGCCCGGCAAGAAGCGCAATGACATCATCGACTGTGCCGTCTGACAGATTTAGGAGATTAAGCCCCTTATCCAGCACAGCATAAACAAACGTTTTTTGATGAGAAGCCGGGGAAATGCCTGCAAAAACAAGATCTGTAAATAACATAGTAAGATTGAGCCGAAAAGGAATGACTGAAGAATAGAAACTCAACCCTATTTTACTTCCAAAATCATATGGACCGAACCCAACGAATCATTTTCTACATTCTTGTCCTCGTCGCCGGGGCAGCGTGGATCCTCCTCTCTGCAGACACAAATACCTCAAACAATGCCATGCCCGCGCCACAATCAGGCTTCATGGCACCTGATTTCACACTCAAAACAGCCAACGGTGAAAGCTACACTCTTTCCGACC
>DAOQPR010000171.1:0-6595 GCA_035333265.1 Anaerolineales bacterium | reverse complement strand
CAGACGAAAATGCGCAGGATGATGTCAATGTCGTGTATACCAATGCGGCGGAAACCGTTGCGGCGCAACAACTAACCCTTGCGGCTTCCCAGCCTTCGGCAACACCTACATTGTCAGTCATTTCCACGCCGACAGCGACACTTGCACCGGCCACTCCTACATTGGCGATTTCATCTCCATTCCCCACGAACACAACCAGTGTGACCACGGGCGGTTGTGACAATTCCGTTTATGTCGCCGATGTGACGATTCCGGATAATACCGCTGTCACACCGGGTCAGGCCATTACCAAGACTTGGCGTGTGCAAAACACCGGAACTTGTACCTGGTCGACAGCCTATAAGATCATTTATGCCTACGGCGATGCCATGAGTGGACAAGCCACAGCGCTTACCGCGTCTGTCGCTCCCAATGCGACCATCGACGTCTCCGTGGTTATGACGGCTCCCACCAAGGCCGGAAAAGCCGAAGGAACCTGGCGTCTTGCAAACGACAAGGGTCAGCCCTTTGGAACAGTATTGACCATTGTCGTCAATGTCAGCGGCAGCGTCACCCCTGGAACGGCCACAGCTACAGTGACGGCAGGTCCCAGCCCCACGGGAACTATTACGACTGGAACTGCCACCCCAACCGGAACGAGTTCCATACCGCTTCCCAACCCAGCCAACAACCCGGATATCACGCTCAGTTGCACCCTTGGCGGAACCGGCGGAACTCAATATGAATACGCCGGAAAACTCACCTGGGAAGATATGTCCACCAATGAGAATGGCTTTAATATTTATATCAATGGCGCTCTCGCAGCGATCGCACCTGCGGACACCACATCATATAAAGTTGCCAGTGTTTTCTATGATGCAGGCACAGCGATTACCTATAGTGTTGAGTCCTTCAACGCTGGTGGAAAAGCCGCCCAGGCAAATGTAACCAAACAATGTCCGTAACCTGAACGAAAGATGCCTGTGGTTCAACACAGGCATCTTTTTTAACTCAATGTTTTTTTATCCGCTAATCTTTTGGAAATTCTTGCAGATTGGCGTAGATTAGCGGATTCGAACGGAGGGCGTAAGTCCTATTAACTTGTCTTACGCAACCAAAGCCGCCAGATCATCCGCAATGATGTTCGGATTCCACGCTGCGGCATCCGCCCGCTTGGAAACTCCACTCAACACCAAAGCCGTCGGGCATCCAACGGACTGACCTGCCGCAATATCCGTCTCGAGGCGGTCGCCGACCACAAGCGTTTCTTCCCTGGAAGTACCCAAACGTTCCAACGCCAGCTCCATTAAATAGGGGAAGGGTTTCCCCGCCACAATGGGCTCCACGCCAGTTGCTGTGATCACTACTGAAAGCCAGGCTCCTGACCCAGGGATCTCTCCCCGCGGAGTGGGGAAGGTTCGATCTGTGTTAGTGGTGTAGAACGGAATCCCTGCTCGAACCAGCAAAGTCGCTTCAGCCATCTTCTGGAAGTTGATTCCCCGGTCGATGCCCATCACCACGGCTTCGGCTTTCGGCGCATCTTCCACACCGAGGACTTCAAATCCTTTTTCTTCAAGCGCCGTACGAATGCCATTTTCCCCGATCACAAAGACCTTTGTCCCACGCGGATGTCTCTGCGCCAGCAAAAACGCAATACCCAATGCCGAGGTCACAACTTGAGAGACTTCCACCTCCACACCGAGTTCACGCAATTTCTCCTGATAATCTTCAGGAGTCTTCGTCCCATTGTTGGTCGCAAAGGCGAACTTCAACCCACGCTCGCGGATTCGCTTGAAGGTCGCGGGCAGGTCGCCAATAGGCGCATCCGATTTCCAGATGACGCCGTCCATGTCTAAAATTAGAGCCTTGATAGTTGAAGGAATCATTTAATTTTCAATTTCTGATTTTGGATTTACGATAGCAAACCTTACACTTTCGCGCCCGCATTATACCCATAAAGAACAGCCGATAAACAAAAGACCTCGAAGATTTCTCCTCGAGGTCTCGAATGCCCATCACAATATTATTTACCAATTTTTTCAGGCGTTTCAATGATCTGATCGACCAAACCGTAATCCACGGCTGCCTTTGCATCCAGGTACGAGTCACGGTCGGCATCACGCTCAATCACTTCCATCGGCTGGCCGGTATGTTTGGCAAGCACCCCGGTAAGCAGGCTCTTCAAACGCAGAATTTCCTTGGCTTGAATCTCAATATCTGTTGCCTGACCTTGCGCGCCGCCCAAAGGCTGGTGCATGTGGATGGTTGCATTGGGGAGGGCGTAGCGGCGTCCCTTCGTTCCAGCAGTCAGCAACACAGTCCCAAAAGAGGCGGTCACACCAACAGCCACCGTACTGATCGGATTCGAAATAATCTGCATGGTGTCATAAATCGCAAGACCCGCATAGATCACGCCGCCGGGCGAATTGATATACATACGAATTTCTTTTTCCGGGTCTTCATGGTTCAGAAAAAGAAGCTGGGCCACGATCACATTGGCAACCTGATCATCGATAGGCGTACCGACGAAGATGATGTTATTGCGCAGCAGCAACGAATAAATGTCATATGCACGTTCACCCCGGCCTGTATTTTCCACGACCATCGGAACTACATTCTTAAAATCTGGAATCATGTTGTCTCCTTGTTTGATTGGGACAATGCTACCGAATCCGTATTGGATTTTCATTAGAGTTTGATCTGTGATTCCAATACATTCGCCTCATGGCGTGCCGGAACCTGCCAGCCCGCCATGAGCTTTTTTCTACTCTGAAGCTTTTTCTTCGCCAGCTTCTGCCGGGGCAGCTTCCTCAACCTGAGCAGTTTCAGCAGCTTTTTGCGCCTCGGCCTCACGCTCTTCAAAGGTCTTGTAATTGCCTGTTGCGATCGACTTAAGCATATCCAGCGCCTTGCGGGTCATCACCCGGCTGGCCGAGTCCATTGCAATGGCCTCGCTCAATTGACGTTGACCTTTCTTCCCGCCGCCAAGTTTATTGAGATCCACACCTTGCATGGCAAGGTTGTTCAATGCATTCATATATTCAACATTCAGTGACTCATCATCGATCTGCAATTTTTCCCGGCGCACGATCTCATCCAGGATCAAACCACGTTCGAGGCGCTTCTGGGCTACTGGCTTCACATCTGTTTCAATGAACTGCTCACGAGTGGTATTGCGAACCTTGAAATAAGTATCCAGGTCCATGCCCTGTTGTGAGAGTCTATTTGACAGGTCTGAAAGAACATGCTCGCCTTCATGTTCGAGAGTATGTTCATGATATTTAAGGGTGGCGCTTTCCTTGACCTTTTCGATCAATTCGACAAAGTACTTGTCATCGTAGTCGGCCTGAGAGCGGGATTCCACATCTTTTTTGACAGCTTCCAATAGTTGATCGAGAGTTTCGCCTGCCCCTGTGGTTTTGGCGAATTCGTCATTCAACTCCGGCAGGGTCACACCGCGCACAGTCTTAATGGTAGCTTCGATCTCAACCTCTTTACCGCGCAGGTCTTCCACTTCCCAATCTTCAGGAAAAGTATGTTTGACGGTCTTGTTTTCACCAGCTTTTAAACCAATAAGTTCATTTGCAAAACCGTTATACGGCCATTCCGTGTCGCGCTCTTCCTGGCGGACGAAGGTGGCAAAGCCGGTGCGATTCAGTTCAGGAGTTTCGGACTTAACATCCAGAAGCACATAGTCTCCAGTTTCAATGGCCCGCTCCACGGTCTCAGTGGAGGCGTACATCTGGCGCAGGTCTTCAATGGCAGCATCAACTGCACTTTGGTCAGGGGCCTGCCATTCATACGGCATTCGAACGGAGAGGTAATCACCAAGATCGACTTCCGGTGCAAGCGGGACACGGAAAACGAACTTCGGCGGGTCCATGCTTTCGATGTTTTCCAACGTGCCGGAAGCGCCCGGGTTTATGTCGGCTTCTTTTAATACATTGGAGTATTCACTGTCTATAAAAAGATCAACAGCTTGTTCTGTAATGGCAGCCTCGCCATACATGCGGGCAATGACGTTATAAGGAGCCTTGCCAGGGCGAAAACCTGGCACATTCCCACGTTGGGAGATCTTGGTAGCTGCGCGTTTCTTATAGCTGGTCATCTTGTCCTGGTCCACTTCCACGACCAGCTTGACAGAATGATCTTCCTGATACTGTTTTTCGATGTTCAAAGTAACCTCTTTCTTTGAAACCTGATTGCGTTCAAGGCCTGTCAGGTTTAAGTGTTTTTCTTTTGTGGGGATGGAGGGGGTCGAACCCTCACGTCTTGCGACACATGATCCTAAGTCATGCCTGTCTGCCAGTTCCAGCACATCCCCGGTTTGTGTGCTTGCAGGCGGGCGCAATTATACCGTAGGGAATGCCTGAATCGGGATTTTTTGGGGTGTATTTTTTAAAGAGATTGCGATATGGATGGCCCTCGGTTTTCCACCTAAAATTGGAGATATATTCACTGATTAATTGTGAAAGTTTTCCTACCCTTAAAATGAATACATGTATAATACCGCACATCCTTCTTTGGAGAGAGAGAATACATTTATGCCTGTTTCTTCCGGCATCCCAGCCCCTGCATTTGAATTGCTTGATGATACGAATATTTTGCGAAAACTTTCTGATTATCGCGGAAAGAATGTGGTTCTTTATTTTTATCCGAAGGATGATACGCCCGGTTGTACAAAAGAAGCGTGTAACTTTCGGGATGATTATTCTGCGTACGATAAGGCAGGGGTGGTGATCCTGGGTGTCAGCCCAGACTCTGTTGATTCACATGTAAAGTTTAAGAAGAAATTTCAACTTCAATTTCCTCTGCTTGCCGATGATGGTCATAAAGTCTGCGATCTTTATGGGGTATGGGGACCCAAGAAGTTCATGGGCAAGTCATATGAAGGCGTTCTTCGCACCACTTTCTTGATCGACCCGGATGGTAACATCAAGAAAGTATATGAAGATGTCCGCCCAGCAGAGCATAGCCATGAGCTGTTAGCAGAGTTGGGGTTGAAATAACGTATCTCTATTACGACTCATCGTGTTATAAGTTGTCATAGTTTTAGATTGCCGACGGTATCTAGATACTGTCGGCATGATTTGTGAAAATCGAGGTTTGTACATGATAAGAATAGCTGTGCATTTGGCCCCGATAGCGTGACAATAGAAAGGGATTTTGTTATAATCTGACTATTGTGAAAATTGAGACAATTCTAACTATATTTATCCGATTTTAGTTAATCATCGGGGTATCAGCCCCGTTTCAATCTTTTTAGGAGAGAGAGTCTATGGCCCATTTTGTAATTGTGGGAATATTGGTCATTGTTATGACCGTTCTCACGTATTTTGGTCTTGATGCAATAGATCTTGCCCAGCAAATGCATCCTGTGGCTGCCAGCGCGCAAGCCGTCCCAATTGACCAACTATGGCATTGGGAAGTGATTGTAATTTCCTTCCTACTTTCGCTGATCGTTGTGCCAATCATCTATAGTTTGGTTGTGTTTCGTCAGAAGAAAGGCGAACTTAAGGATGGAGAGCACATGGAGGGGAATACTACTCTTGAAATCGGCTGGACAGTTGTTCCGCTCATCATTGTGGTTATCTTTGCTTATCTCGGCGCTTATTCGCTTGGTGAAGTCCGGCGAGTTGACCCCAATGCCATTGTGATTAATGTCAAGGCGCGCCAGTTTGCCTGGACTTTTGAATATCCTCAATATGGAATCGTCAGTGACCAACTTTACCTGCCTGTGGATAAACAGGTAGTACTCAAAATGGAATCTGCGGATGTGATTCATTCCTTCTGGGTGCCAGAGTTCCGCGTTAAACAAGATGTGGTGCCTGGTCGTATTACCGAGTATCGAATCACCCCGACCCTCGAAGGAAATTATAAGGTCCGTTGTGCTGAGTTGTGCGGTACTTCTCATGCTTATATGGAAGGCGGGATTGTCGTCGCCAGCCAGGTTGATTATGACGCCTGGATTACCGAACAAAAGGCATTGGCTGCCGCGGCGCAAACTCCCGAAGGACAGGGCAAACTGCTTACGGTCAAGAATGGATGCGTGGGGTGCCACTCGATCGATGGGGCTCCCATGACCGGGCCGACGTGGTTCCAGTTGTATGGCTCGAATGTGCCTCTTGCGGATGGGTCCAGTGCGATCGCAGATGATGCCTTCATTTCAGAATCCATTCTGGATCCGAATGCCAAGATCGTGGAAGGCTTCCCTTCACCCTCAGTAATGCCTCCCTACGCTCTTACTGATGAAGAAATTGCGAATATCATCGCATACATCAAAACGCTGAAATAAAGTACGAGGATTTTCTACTATGAAGCAATTTTTTTCTAGTGCCCTTGCGCGTGGTTTGTTCTGGCAGTTGATTGGTACACTGGTCGGTGCCGGTCTGGTCACAGGTATTCGCGCTTTGATGGGCCTAAATGCCTTGGATACCTTTTTCTTTACCGAACCTGCCTGGGTTCTAGGTGCATTATTTGGTGCACTTTTCTTCCTGGCTGGTTCCGGTGTGGTTAGTGACTGGTTCAAGTGGGCACGCGGGATTGATACTCCTGAGCATCACGAAGACCATAACACTGGGTTTGCAAAATACATCAATGTTTCCCTTGACCATAA
>DAOQPR010000170.1:0-6605 GCA_035333265.1 Anaerolineales bacterium | reverse complement strand
GGCGGTTAGACCATTCGCGCCGCCGCCGACAGAGACGTGGAAGTCCAGCGTATTTCCATTCCAGGTGATGCCGCTGAAAGCAGAGTAGTTGCGTCCGTCCAGCCATTGCACCAATTGCCGTCCGGAAATGACCGGCACATCGTTGGCCTGTGCCGCAGCAACAATGGCATCTGACCCGGCGGAGCTTAAATTATCCGAGTGCATGTTAGCCGTGAAGACGCCGTAGTATCCCTGCGGACCCAAAGCATTGTTAAGCAGTGAATTGATGTTGAATGGGTAGGTCTGCCCGCTTTCGTCGGTCATTTGGGTGGCTGCCTGATAAACATCGAACATCGTTCCATCGAGGTCGGCAAAGCGCATCGGCATGCCGGAGCCGGTGAAGAATCCAGGGCGATCATTGACCCAATTGGAGGGCCAATAATAATAGTTCGTATCGAGACGAATACCCTTTTCTTCCTTGACCTCTGCCTGGTACGCCCAACCGCTCCATGCGATGCAATGTGTGCGTTCGCTGTCCTGTTGGGGTAATGCGGGGAAGCGCGAAGCAAATTCTGCCAATTGAGCGGTGTACAGCAATTGCAGGACGCTTGATGAGTAGTTATTGCAATCGGTAAGAACATGAACCCCGATCTCAAATCCATCCGCTGTATAGTTATTCGCCTGCGTGGCGGTCAGGGTTGTTCCAGGGTAGATATACACACTCGAGCGAATGCACTCCCAATCCTCCACCGAACAGCCGACCGGGCTAAACGCTTTGTACTGGTCAAGCCTTCCAGGCACGTTGCTGCTGGCATGGTCATCAGCGGTCATCAGCACCACCGCCTTCTCGAAGCGCGGGAAATACCAGAAACGCGGCAAAGGATTATTATCCGCATTCATTGCGAGGATCATATTCGCCAGCAGGCGTTGTTGTTCATCTGCCTGCGGAATGGCAACCTTGTCGAGGTTTACCCAATCCGGGTCGGTGCCATTATGGAACATGTCGTCGGCACGCACAGGGCCGGAACTGCCATCCCCGTTGATATCCTTCCAGGCCGGGTTGCCCTGACGGGTATACACAATGGACTTGGCAAGATCATACGTAAATGCCGCGGCCTGTCCCCCATTTGAGCCAACCGATCTGATCGTTACAGCCGGGTTGGATGTTGCTGTCATCGAATTGGAATATAGTGCAGCAACAGATGTGGCGCCGCTCAATGTATACAGGTCGGCAGAGCCGTGGAACTGAATCGTCTGGTTGACGATCCCCTGCCCCGGTGTCAACGCTGTATTGACGAGGAGATACGCCTCACTCAACGTTGAGCCTGTGGATGCCAACCCAAGCAGGGTTGCCAGCTGTGAATCTGGGCGCATGGCAATCAGGTTCCCGCCGTCATCGTTCACCCATTCGCTTAGCAGAGTCACCTGCACAGATGAAAGTGACATTTCACCGAGGATCACCACCTGATAATTATCAAGCAAAGCCGCAGTGAGGTTGGAGATATCGGTTGCGGTAAAAGCATTCAAGCCTTCGGCGCGCAGAATCTCAGCGTAATAGCGGCTGAAAGGATTCGCCGCCGTGGACAGCACAAGGATCGGGCCGCCGGGGCCTTCATTGGGAGGCGGTCCCTGGGTGGTGAAAGTCCATGTGTAATCAGAGGCGAGGTCGTTCCCAGCCATGTCCGCCGCGCCAGATGCACCGCCGATCACACGGGCCGTGTAGGTTGTGGAAAGATTCAAGGCCGAAGCCGGAGTCAGAGTCGCTGTCCGTGTGGCAGAGGTATAAGAAACAGAAGCAGGCACGAGGGCGTTGGAGCCGTCGCGCAGTTCAAGCGTTGTATCTGTGATGGTTAGCGGGTCGATGGCTTCATTGAACACGACAGTCAGCGCCATCCCCGGGTTGGCGTTGGTTGCACCATTGATCGGGAGCACCGATGTGATAGTTGGAGGCGTGACGTCGGTGGCGGTGGTGTTGAAGACAACATCCACCCAATAATTGCTGCTGCGATAGGTTTCGTTGGGGAAGACGCCAGAAGCCCCGTATTTGTAAACACCGTTTGAGCCATCTGCTCCATCCATGAGCGCATGCAACGGCGCATTGTCATAACCGGAGGAGGCGAAATAATAATTGGTTGAAGTGTAGCCCGAAGGCGCCGTGTACGAAGCAATATAGGTAGTGTTTGCAGTGATAGCGATGGGCGCTGCAAAGGTCGCCTCCTGCCAGCCGCTGGCGGTTTCATTGATGAATGTTAATTCGCCAAGCTGGTCGCCGGAGTTGCTCCATAAATGGCCGGTGTGGGTTCCGGTGGCGCCAGAGGGCTTCCAGAAACGAATGCCGGTGATAAACCCGTCCACATCGCTGCGGAATTTAACCCCAAGTACCACAGAAGAATCCATGTACGTGGTTCCGCCGCCAACTTGAGGCGTCCAGAGTGAGCATGGGCAGGTTTGGGCGCCAGTTGTGAAGGTGATGCTAGTGACGGACCCCAGGTTAACCGAGTCGTCAATTGCGCGCACTTGTACAGTCACAGATTGGCTGACAGCGTTGAATGTATATGTCCAATTGGTTGTTCCACTGGCGAGGTTCCAGGTCGCACCGCCATCTGTGGAAATTTTAACCGCCGCAACGACTCCGCCTGTATCTGCGGCGGTCCCAGCAATGGTGATATTCCCGCCGGGAACGGTTGCGCCATTTGCGGGCGAGGTGATGTTAACTGTCGGGGTGGTGATGTCTGTCGAAGCAGTGGCAGCCGTCAGCCCGGTTTGAAGCGTTTCAGGTTGGACTCCCATGTCGGCAAACAGGTTTACGGTCGCTTGTTGAATCCGTGCATCTTCTATGGACGCGCCGCGATCATGGTTCGCATCCAAACCCCATGACCATTGAACGGTTCCCACACCAAATACGAGAGCTCCGCTTGCGGCCCGGTACAGACTCAGTTTGTGATTCTTGCCCGCTGCGGCCGTGTCGGATAGGGTGATGCGGCTGAGGGGATAGTCATTTTGGTAAGCAGCCTGCTCCCAATCAAATTCATACCCAAGGGTGCTGGCGGTAAGTATTGTGTTGGAAGAAATGCCAGCATTGCGCCAGAAACGCAATAGTCCGGCTTCAGCAGGTACCTGAATGGCGGAGGTTTCATCTCCCCAACTGATCTGACCGCTCAAACTATTCTCCGGCTGGCCGCCGTCGTGACCGGTCTGATTCTGCCGCCAAAGCCC
This sequence comes from Anaerolineales bacterium, assembly GCA_035333265.1. Classification (GTDB taxonomy): domain Bacteria; phylum Chloroflexota; class Anaerolineae; order Anaerolineales; family Villigracilaceae; genus Villigracilis. The sequence goes on along the minus strand of DAOQPR010000170.1, from coordinate 3,410 downwards.
GGTCCACGTATCCGGGTCGGGATCGCAATCGAAGTTGCCCAGACAGGTGTAGTGTTCACTACCCTGGGCATCCCCTTCTTTATAAGAGACGAGGGTGCGATAACTATTTTCCCAGCGGGTTTTCCAATAAATCTCGTTGCCGCTAAAGAAGGCCAGGTTTATCCCGGCATCACGGGCAGCTTCTACATTTGCACGCTGGCCCGCCGACCAGTATTCGTCATGCCCAACGGAGAGGAAAACTTGATGCTCCAGAATTTCTGCACCGAAACGATCGGAGTCCACATCGGTGAAATAGCTGACATCATAACCGTTTCGCTCGAGCCAGCGCAGCATCGGGTATTCAGCATTGAAAAGCCAGTCCTCTGTGGGGGTTTCACGAGTTGTGAAGGGGCGGTTGTAGCTTACTTTGTGTGCATGGCCGAGGGGACCCTCATATAGGCTGTATCCGCCATACTGGTTATAGGCCTGCCAGGTGGTATCCGAGGTCTGAAACAATAGGTCAGATTCGCCATCGTCATCACGAACGATAAAGACGATATGGCTGGCAAGGTCACCGCCCACATCCTGGCGAACCAGACGGGCAATGTAAACGCCTGAAACGGCATTGGCTGGGACGGCCCATGAAGCCGACTCACTCCAATTCCCACAATCAACCAGATTATCATCGGTGGTGCCATCGAGAATTTGGCAGGCCGGTTGATCGGTCTCTGTAGTGGAGGCTGTTAAAATTTCAGCCACTTTACGCGCCCCAAGCCCGCCATAATAACCCAACCGATAGATATCAATGCGGTAATCTGTCGAGACGGTGTCGATCTTGAAGTGGACAGTTTGCCCCTGATTGACACTGATTTCGGTGGCAAAGCCCTGGATGGAGGCATCGCCCGCACCAGAGACATCCCACTCGCTCGGCGAATTTCCCGTCAGGCAGTTCTCTGCCACAATCTCGTTGGCAGGAGAGGAACAAGCGTCGAAAAGCGGCGCCCGGAGTTCTGCTGCAAGTTTCAGATTAATGGCAGAGCTCTCCCCTGCGGAAACAGGCTTTGCGTAAACCGCCTCCGCTGGAATACCAGCCGCCCCAAATACAAATGTAACTAATAAAAGCAAAGAGAAAACCGTTCGGACCCACCCATGAATTGTAAACATTGTACGCCCATCCTTTCATAGAAAACGTTCTAATTTGACAGGGTTTATTAGGACAGATACACAGAATTCTGGTTTTAACGCCAGGATTCAAAATATATTTTAGCAATTAAATGTTTTTAAATTTTTTGAAAACTTTTTGAATTTTATTATCCCCACTGCCATTTTAATGTTTACTGTCGAGGCTCAAACCAATAGCCACGTCCCCAAAAGGTGTGGATATATTGGTGGCCGTGTTGACCATCTTCGATCTTCTTGCGCAGGTAAAAAATATACAGGGATGGGTTGGATGAACCGCCGGAAATAGGTTCTCCCCAAACCTCACGCGCCAATTCGCGCTGTGAAATGATCTTTCCCTGTTGGCGGACAAGATACGCCAGCAAACCGTATTCACGCGGCGAAAGTTCGATGATCTCGCCCTTGAGTTTCACGGATTGTGCGTTCAAGTCGATCTCAAGAATCGGGTCTTCATAAGATTGAACGTAATTGGTGGACTCTGTCGCCCGCATGTTAACGCGGCGTAATAAGGCACGTACACGCGCCTGAAACTCATTTTTGTTAAATGGCTTCTTTATAAAATCATCCACCCCAACGCTAAAACCATGCAACAAGTCACTGTCGCTCACCCGGGCGGTCAACATCAATACAGGCACACTGGACATTTCCCGTAGCCGGCTGCAAACCTCAAAACCGCTCATACCTGGCATCATAATATCCAGAATAACCATGTCCGGATGAATCTCGTAGCACTTCTTTAAACCCTCCGGACCTGTAAACGCCTGGTAGAGGGTTATATCCATGTTCTGGAGAATTGTATCCACCAACTTTCCCAGATCCTGGTCATCATCAATTAGTAAAATTTTTTTACCCAACTTGTCCCTTTCACAATGAATAATCAATGAAGCATAACAAGCAGATACAGCAACGAGAAACAATACTCATTCCAGAATTCCAAACCTGTCCATTCAGAATTTCAGATATTAAGAGTTTACATTTATGCATGTATAGTGTCAAGTGAAATAGTCCGCAGGAACATGGCTTTTGCAACGTCAGGCGGAACACACGGAATGGGTGGATTTCTAAAGCATCCTGCTCTTTTCCATGGCATCCGCGCTTGCCTCTACGAAAAAGTTTTTTTGTCAATCGATTTTGCAAAAACCATATCCACAGGAAGAAACAGCCTGTTTAGTCCTTTTCAAACATAAATGAGGCCAGTCTTGGGGGTTTGCCTGCATCATCAGCATGCCAGACTTCGTCAAATTTGATTAACTTCAGTCCATTCGCTTCGGCGGCGTGGATGAACTCGGAGATGTGATGGATGAACACATCCACTTCGACGATATCCGCTCCGCGCTCGAAGCGGGCTTTGGTGCCGCCGTATTGCTTGAAGGGATGCAGTTCATTAATGAGAAACTGTCCCCCACCACGCAAGGTCCGCGCGGCTTGGGCGAAGATGTGGTTCAGGTCTTGGATATGTTCGAGAACCAAGTTACAAGTAATGAGTTCAAAGGAATCAGGCGGGCAATTCCACGGCTGGGTGATGTCTGCCTGCTCAAAGCGGACGTGACTCGCGGTCACTTTTTGGCGGGCTTTGGCGAGCATATTCTCTGAGAAATCGAATGCCAACACTACATCACCAAGGGTGGCGAGGAACTCGGTGTTCTTGCCCGTCCCGCAGCCGATCTCTAGAATGGACGGGAACCGCTGTCCCTTAAGGAGGAGGCGCGTCACTTCGGCGTCCAGATCGCGTGTGCGATTAATATTTGAGTCGTAAATATCCGACCATTCGTTATAGGCGTCTTGTATATTCATGCAGAAAGTATAGCCTTAATTTCCTACTTGAATCGTCCACTTTAGGATGCTATACTGATTCAACTTTCTTCGCGGAGGTGCTGCGCACAAAGACATCAAGAGAATGCCCCATAGATCGTGAGCAAAATATCCAACTCATATCGGAGGAACGCATGCGCAAGCAAGTCCGCTCGACGTTTACACTTGTACTATTGATCGTTCTGCTCACCACCCTTACCGGTACCGTATTTGCGGCTCCGCCCGCACCGCAAGCCAAATGGACGGTGATGGTCTATATTTCAGGGGATAATAATCTCGAAGATTACGTTGTGAAAGATATCGAACTCGAACTCGGCGCGATAGGCTCAAGTGCCAATGTGCAAGTGATCGCGCTGGCAGATCGAGGTCCCGGCTACGACACCAGCTATGGCGATTGGCAAACCACAAAATTATTCCGTGTAACCCAAGGCATGACCGCC
>DAOQPR010000169.1:0-6608 GCA_035333265.1 Anaerolineales bacterium | reverse complement strand
CGGCGGGTATATTTTTATTGGTCTGGCGCTTTACTACCAGTACAGGTTGATCTTTGGCAGGAACAATAAACGCGGGACAAGATATTATTTTGGGCTCCTTCTCGCCGCATTTCTGACGGCTGCCGTATTGACCAATGCTTCCATCCGCACCGGTCTTGGCGTCGGTTATAGCTGGCTGATCTTGTTCATTACCATTTTATATCCCGTCTTTGACGCCATGAATGGACTCGGTGCGCTTTATCTATCGTTTCTCTTCGGACGCGGTCATTGGATTCGTCCATGGTGGGGATTGATCCTTTTTGCGCTTTCTGACACCATCAACATTTTTTACTGGTTGGGCGGGTACAGCTTTCTGCCCGAGTCTTTTTATTTGCCACTCGACCTGACAAGTATGTTTTTCTATTCAGCGAGTTATCTCGTCATGGCGATCTCCTTCCTGTCGCTTTTTTACATGTCTCAGTATGGCAAGGCCAGCGGTTTACTGGCACAAGCCCCAAAAAAATTCTAACTCTTTTCCTATGTCTTCAAAAATTCGTTATCTGATCTTCGACCTCGGCGGGACGCTTATGCATGCCCGCGCCGAATGGCAGCCCGTCTTTGAACAAGCCGATAAAGCCCTGACCAACGCCTTGCACAGCCAGGGGATCGAATTGGATGCCAACATCTTCCGCAGTCGTTTGCATGAATACTACGAACAGCGCGACAAGGATTTTCATGAGACTACATATCACCTGGTTCTGCGTGAATTGCTCACAGATTTGGGTCATGTTGAAGTGGCCGAACCAGTCCTCCGGTCCGCGTTGGATGCGTTGTTTTCGATCACCCAATCCAATTGGCAGCTTGAGGCGGATGCTGTCGAAACGCTCAAAGGGTTGAAATCTGATCAATACAGGCTTGGAATCTTCTCAAACGCAGGCGATGACAAGGATGTGCAGGAACAGATCGAGTCTTTTGGCATTCGACCTTATTTCGATTTTGTGTTGACCTCCGCCGCCTGTTTTTACCGCAAGCCGCATCCACGCGCATTCGAGATTGCACTGGCGCAATGGAATGCCGACCCACACGAGGCGGCCATGATTGGTGACAGTCTGGAAGCTGACATCATGGGTGCAAAACAACTGGGAATGACCGCCATTTGGATCACGCGCCGCGCCCATTTTTCAGATGAAGATATGCGCCGCATCCAACCGGACTTTAGCCTGCGCAAACTCAGTGAGCTTCCTCCCACCCTCGACCGTCTTTCCTTTCAACGCTGACAATCGGGGTACAATACCGCCTCTTGCCGGGCTTCAATCATTAAACTGACATTTCACACAGCCCCAACAATACTTCAAAAGAATAAAGGATATAAAACATGCTTGATATTAAAACGGATACCCATCACGCTCGAGTACCCGTCACTGTTATGACCATCGCTGGCGATATTGATTCATCCAACTTTCACATTTTCCAGGCCAGCACTGACGACCTGATCAAACAACAAGGTGTGCGCCATTTGCTTATAGATTTCAGGGATGTTCCCCACATTAGCAGCGCCGGGTTGCGCGTCATTCACAATGTTTTCAATCTTCTGCGCAGTTTGCACAAGGATGCCAATGACGATGAGCTGAGAAAACAAATGAGCATGGGACTTTATAAATCGCCTTACATTAAGGTTCTGCACCTCAACGAAAAGATACGGGAGGTCTTTAATCTGGCTGGTTTTGAGACCTATATCGAAGTGTTCGATGATCTGGAAAGCGCAGTCAATTCGTTTTAAAGTTTGACACTGCTATAATCCCTTCCATGACCGATCTCTTTGACCACGCCATGCAGGAACGAATGAAGGCAGAAGCACCCCTGGCTGCCAGAATGCGTCCACGCACACTGGAGGAATACATCGGCCAGGAGCACATCATTGGGGAAGGCAAATTACTGCGGCGGGCCATCGAAGCGGATCGCTTGTTTTCCTCGATCATTCTATGGGGGCCGCCCGGCACGGGAAAAACCACATTGGCCCAGGTCATTGCCAATACCACAAAAAGCCATTTCGTCACCATCTCTGCCATTTTGGCTGGCAAAGCAGACTTGCGCGTGGTCATCGATGAAGCGCTCGAACGCAGGCGGCTTCATAATGAACGCACCATTCTTTTTGTGGATGAAGTCCACCGTTGGAACAAAGCCCAACAGGATGCCCTGCTCCCCCACGTTGAAAATGGTACATTCACCCTGATCGGCGCAACGACTGAAAACCCATACTTTGAAGTCATCAAAGCATTGATCTCCCGTTCGCGGGTTTTTCAACTTCGCAACCTGAATCAAATTGAAACCGGGGTTTTGCTTGACCGTGCATTGACCGATAAAGAACGCGGCTATGGCAATAAAAAAATCGAATTCGAGCATGATGCGCGGGCACACCTTATAGAAGTCGCCAGCGGTGATGCCCGCAATGCTTTGAACGCCCTGGAACTTGCCGTCGAATCGACAACACCAGATCAAGAGGGTGTGATCCATGTTACATTGGAGGTGGCTCAGGAATCGATTCAAAAGCGGGCAGTGCTATACGATAAAGACGGCGATGCGCATTACGACACCATTTCAGCCTTTATCAAATCCGTGCGCGGCTCCGACCCGGACGCAGCCTTGTACTGGCTTGCAAAGATGATCTACGCTGGCGAAGATCCCAAATTTATCCTGCGCAGGCTTATTATCCTTGCCGGTGAAGATATTGGTCTGGCCGACCCAATGGGTCTGGTGGTGGCATCCTCTGCGGTACAGGCCTTTGAGTTTATTGGTTTGCCAGAGGGCATCTACCCCATCGTCGAAGCGACTTTGTATCTCGCCACCGCGCCAAAATCCAATACGGCAGGGGCGTATTTCAAGGCAATGAAAAAGATCGAAGAAGAGGGGCAGGTCTCTGTGCCGCGACATCTCATGGATGGCAACCGTGACGCCGCAGCAATGGGGCATGGCAAGGATTATGTGTATCCGCACGAATTCGAGGGGCATTTCATTCCCCAGCAATATTTACCCAAACGTTTGCTCGGAACTTATTTTTATTCACCGTCGGAAGAGGGCTATGAGACCAATGTCAAATCACGGTTGGAGATGTGGCGCGAAGCCCAGCGCAAGGCCTTGAATATTGAACAAGTGGAACATCTGCCGGATCTGAGTGAAGAACAGATCATCGAAATGAAGCGGAGGATCAAATAGTATAGTATGGATGAAATTCGCCCCTGGCTTTTTATTGGCAGATATCGAGACACGCTCTACAAAGAAGCCCTTGATCAAAAATCCATCCAGGCTATGTTACAAATGGCGGAATTGGTGGAACATCCCGGCATTGAATCGCTTTTTCTTCATGTTGAAGATATGGATGCCATTCCCACCAAAATGATCGAAAAAGGGATTCTGTTTCTACACGAACAGGTCGGGCAGGGACACAACATTTTGATATCCTGTGGCGCAGGCATCAACAGGTCAACAGCATATTGTGTGATCGCGCTCAAAGAGATCGAAGGCCTGGGACTATTCGAGGCATTTAAGGAGGTGCTGCGTCATCATCCTGAAGCATTGCCCAATTTACCCGTTTGGGAATCCTTGTGCGAATATTATGATGAGGAAGTTCCATACCTTGAAGTTATGCGATTGGCTGCAAAAAATCAATAACCAATCACCGTTTGATTTGAACGAACAAACTCATTTTTCAAAGCCGGATTAAGGCATGCCATTAACATACAGAGATGACATCGATGGGCTAAGAGCAATTGCCGTGCTTGCTGTTGTATTAAATCATGCAGGCATCCCTTATTTTTCCGGCGGATATATAGGCGTGGATATATTTTTTGTGATCTCCGGTTTCCTGATCACATCCATTATTTATCGTGAACTTCAAGAAGGTACGTTTACCATCATCCGCTTTTATGAGCGCAGAGTTCGGCGGATCCTGCCTGCACTGACCGGGATGACCCTCTTTACGCTTGTGGTCTGTGCCGTTTTATTTGAAGCGGATAAGTTCAAGGCGTTCGGTAAAAGTCTGGCAGCAACCATGCTGTTCGTTTCCAATATTAATTTTTGGAAAGAGGCCGGATATTTTGATGCTCCATCCCGCCTCAAACCGCTATTACATACCTGGTCGCTGGCCGTGGAGGAACAGTTCTACATCGTATTTCCATGGTTGATGTTTGTCCTGATGAAGTATACGAAGCGGTATTTGTCGGTCATCCTCCTTATTCTGAGCCTATTATCCTTTGGCTTTGCGGCATACCAGGTTAAAGTCAATGCAACTACGGCCTTCTATATGGCGCATTTGCGTGCATGGGAATTATTGCTGGGCAGTCTGATTGCTGTAGGTGGAATCCCGCAACCCAGGACAAGCAACCTTCGAACCGCTCTAGCAGTGAGCGGGCTGGCTATGATTCTTATTCCTATTTTTATGTATAACGAAAAAACTTCCTTCCCTGGCATATCTGCCCTGCCCCCAGTGATCGGCACAGTCCTGCTCATCTACAGCGGAGCCGGGGAAAAGACATGGATGGGAGTGTTGCTCGGAAACGCACCTCTGACATTCATTGGAAAAATTTCGTATTCCCTTTACTTGTGGCACTGGCCCATCATCATTTTTGCCGGGGTTTATCTGATCCGTCCAATGACTCCGGTCGAGATTGCCGCCGCTGTTCTCCTTACTTTTGCCATCTCAATCGCTTCATGGATGTGGATCGAAACGCCCTTTCGGAAAAAGGGGATCATCTCCACAAAACAGGTATATACCTTCGCTGCCTCCTCCATGTTGCTCCTCACAGGCGCGGCGGGCATTGTGTATCTTTTCGACGGCTTTCCGCAACGGGCAGGTGATATCCAGATAATCCCGGATAAGACCGCAGACCGCTGGACACTCTCAGATTGCAACGCCAATGCCATTGACACGATGGATAAACTCCTAACTTGCGACATTGGAAAAAGATCGGATATGCCGGACTTTCTATTGTGGGGCGATTCGCATACCTCCAACTACGCCAAGGCAATCCATGAGGCGGCGCTTGATGAAGGGGTATCAGGAGTGATCGCCTATTCGCATGGATGTCCACCGTTGATCGGCATGGTTCCCAACCCGCAGATCGGGGATATTCCCTGCGACAAACACAATGAGATGGTCTTGGATTTTCTTGAGGACAACCCACAGATCAATACGGTTATTCTTGCCGTTCGTTTTGCATTTTGGGTGGAAGGAACACGCTACAAGCAGGAGGAAGGCGGAACGATTTCCATAACCAGCTCGCCCAATGAACCGGTTGTACCGGGCGGCAACGAAACAAATTTTCGGATCGGGTTCGAGGAATTATTATCGCGCCTGCGAAGTTCAGGCCGGAATGTGATTGTGATTGCGCCCGTGCCTGAAATCGGGTACGATGTGCCTTCTGCAACCTTTGTCGCCACCCGCACAAGGCGGGATGTCAACGAGATCATTGCGCCAACCACCGAGGAATTTTTGGAACGGAACAAAGTAGTCTTTGGCATATTGGAACAAACTCAAGAGGAATATGGGTTCCAGGTCATTGAGCCTTGGAAGTTCCTGTGTGGGGATGGCTTTTGCAAGGTTGCCGTCGATGGAATTCCGCTGTACATGGATGATGACCATATGTCGGTGTTCGGTTCGGAATTACTTGCACCTGCGTTCGAAGAAATTTTCAATTTAAATCAAAGGTGAACATGACTCTTTTATTATTGATCCGCCACGGTGAAAACGAATTCGTCAAGACCGGGAAACTGGCAGGCAGACTTCCCGGCGTGCATCTAAATGAAAAGGGACAGAAACAGGCTCAGGCGTTGGGTGAGGCGTTGAAGGATGTGCCGATCAAGGCGCTCTATTCAAGTCCACTGGAACGCGCATTGGAGACGGCTGCTCCAATCGCTGAGGCACATAAACTGACTATTCAGCAGGAACCAGATTTGATGGATACCCATGTGGGCAAATGGCAGGGCCGGTCGCTGGCAGTGTTGAGGCTGACGAAGGCCTGGAAAGTGGTACAAAGCGCGCCGTCACGGTTTCGCTTTCCGGAAGGCGAGACATTCCTGGAATGTCAGATGCGGATCGTCAATGTATTGGAACGGATCATCCAAAAGCATAATAAACCACAGGATATTGTGGCAGTGGTCTTCCATGCTGACCCGGTCAAGCTGGCGGTGGCCCATTTCCTTGGGATGCCGCTCGATCATTTTCAACGTTTGGGCTGCGACACCGGCTCATTGACCTTGATCGCCGCCGGAGAAACAGGCGCTTTTTTGCCGAAACTGAATCAGCGCCCGCCGTTCGACTTTTTGAAAAAAGGGAAGAAGTAGGGATACCTGAATCATAAAATTCGAACGAGTTTGTCATGTTACAGGTTTTAAATTTTACATTTTGGGTCTTTAAAGTCGAAATAAAGTGCTTAGAATAAAATTGCCCTGCCAGCGTGGCGGGGCATATCTATAAACCAAGAATAAGGAGAATATATATGAAACACAAGCCTGCTATTCTTTTAGTCATCCTGGGCGGACTTTTTATTGCCCTAGCCTTCCTGACCCAAAGGGCCGCCGCAGCCAGTTGTTTTACTGATACCGGCGGGCATTGGGCTGAGACCTTTGTGTGC
>DAOQPR010000168.1:0-6658 GCA_035333265.1 Anaerolineales bacterium | reverse complement strand
GCGTTTGATCTGTCCACTGACCGGGCTGGAAGTGCCAAACGCGAAATGATTGAAAAGCATGTAGGCGAGCAACAGTCCACCGAGGATGCCATAAAATGCAATCCCTTCGGTGAGCCATGTTTTCCATTTTGACTTGAGCAGGTCGAGTGCAGATTCAGTGTTGGAGCGGCTCGGGTCGGCGAACCAGGCGGCGGCCAGGCGTGAAGCGGAAATGAGGATCAGGCTGATGACGAAATCCAAAAGGAAGGCAGAGCGGGGAAAGTTTCGTCCCAATCCTATCTGAACAAAAAGAATATACAACCCGGCAATGACAACTGTGCTGATGGCAAGGGCGAACAGAATTTGTCTCAGCGTTTTCCACATTGCATTGGTTCGCGGATGTTGATATGCTCCGAAGAAATAAAGCACAATGATTTTTACGGATAACGCTATGAGCGTGGCTTCTACAGCCGAAGAGGCATAGGTGGTGTTATAGACTTCGAAGCCAGTGCGTAATAATACAGCGCTGGTCATGGAAAGGAAGATCAGTGCAATATCCAGCGGGAGCAGGTAACGAATGGAGGTGCCGCGGAAGACAAGCCAAATGCCCACCAGGATCGTGAAAAAGATCAGGTCGAGGCGCGCAAACAGGGCCAAGGCTGCGATCAGACCAAGCCAAAGAAAACGCTGCGTTGGGATATTTTTTACGCGCCAGTCCTGTTCAAATTTTGCCAGGTGATAAATGACCAGTACGACGGCGAACGCCGCTATGGGCGTCTCCAGCCCCATTTCATATACTGTGGTGTGAATGTAGGAGTTGAATGACCAGAATACAGCCGCAAGGATCGCAATGGACTGCGAGAGATGTGCCCTGATAAGACGATAGATCATTACTGCGGTGGCGGCATGAATGCCTGCGATCACAACCAGAAGGATTCGCAGGGGAAGAATCAGGTCGATCTTTGCCAGTGCAAAGATTGGAATGCAGACCAGCATCCAAAGAGGATGATAACCATTCGTGATATTGATGCCATCGAAGGTGCTGCCATGTCCTTCGGCAATGTTTTGGGCAACCTTGAAATAATAATAGGCATCGTCGCGCACGAACCAGTTGTTCGGAAAGGCATACGCATCGGCCATCGCTGCATAAACATGCAATGACAGAATGACCATAACAAGAAGAATCTCAAAGAGATTGATTCGCTTAAGAAAATTCATTATGAGATATCGAGGGTGATCTTCCCGAAATTTTCCCCTTGCCAAAGCCGTTCGTGTGCCGCAGCGGCATCTTTCAACGGGAAGGTTTTATCAATAATAGGGTCGAGCTTTCCAGTAAATACAATGTCCATCACTTCATGGAAATCCTTCATTGGGCTCATGGTTGAGCCAATAATGGAAAGATGCTTGCTGAAAATATAGCGGTTGTCGATCTCAAATCTCGGCGCGCCGCTGTTGCCAACCGTCAGCAGCCGCCCGCCTTTTTTGAGCGCACGTAAACTGAGCGGGAAGGTCGTGCCGACATTGTCCACCACAATATCCACGCCGCGTTTTTCTGTGGCAATGAACACTGCTTTCGACCAATCCTCGTCTTTGGAACGGTCGATGCAAATATCCGCACCGATGGTTTGGGCCTGTGACAGCTTCTCCGCATTTGAGCCGATGACAATAACCTTTGCTCCTCGATGTTTTGCGATCTGGATCGAGGCCGTATTCACGCCTCCGCCCGCGCCGACAACGGCCACTGTTTCCCCAGCCTTGACTCCACCGCGAGTGACCAGGGAATGCCAGGCGGTTTGATAAACCAAAGCGGCTGCTGCGGCTTTATGAATATCATATCCATCTGGAATTTTGTGCAATTGCTTAACCGGCAATGCGATGTATTCCGCGTAGGTGCCACGGATGGTCTCGCCCAACAAGTGCCAGGTACGGCAGAGGTTATCTGCACCACGCTGGCAAAATTCACATTCGCCGCAGCCGAGGTTGGCATTGATCACAACCCGCTCACCGGTTTGAAAACCAGTTGTGCCTTCACCCAGTTCCACAATTTCCCCGGCACCATCTGCCCCCGGAATGTGAGGATATTCCAGCTTAAGTCCGGGCCAGCCATTGCGGACAAAGATGTCCATGCGGTTCAGAGCAGCGGCTTGGAGATGAATCAACGCTTCGCCAGGTTTGGGCTGAGGAGTTGGGAAATCGGCGTATTCCAGGGCTTCTGGTCCGCCGTGGGTGTGAAAGAGGATGGTTTTCATGGGCACCTTGTAGGACAAGCTTAAGCTTGTCTTACTTTCTTTTGGCAATTACAGTTAAAGAACCATTATCGGAATAGATGCTGAACTTGTTCAAAAAATCGATGATACCGGTCAGAAGTTTGCCCGGGTCATTGCTCAGCCGGAATAGACGGCGGAACAGGAAACCCAGTGTAGCATACTGCCCGGCGCGGTTGATCTCCAACACGTCAAAATGCTCTTGCAGAATCATGCGGATGGTTTCCGGTGACCAGTAAAACACGTGTTCCGGTAATTTGAAGGATACCCAATTTTTGCCTGAGACTTTGGCGAGTGCGCTGGTTGGGTCGGGGGTGGTGATGGCCAGCACACCATCTTTTTTCAACACCTTGTGAATGGCCGCGAGGAATTTCTTTGGGTCGTAGATGTGTTCGAATGTATCGAAGGCAACGACCAGGTCGAAGCTTTCGGGTGGGTAATCTGCCGATTCGATCAGGCCAAGTTGAATGCGATTACCCCAGGTTTTTTGCCCCATTTCTACAATATAGTCGGAAGGGTCGAGGCCGTGGACATCGAATCCCAACTTTTGGGCGGCGGTAAGGAAGTAGCCTGGCCCGCAACCAATATCCAAAGCTTTTCCGGAGGATTTGTATGGGGCGATTTGCTTCAAGCGTAGGGTAAAGGTCTTGACCCAGTTGTCACTGATCTCAAGATATTCATCATAGCCCTGGCCTGAGATGTTGGAGTTGTAATAGGCTTCATCCTTGTAGAGTTTGAGGATGGCATCCTGGGTTAGGCGCGGGGAGAGATAATTCAACCCACAAGAGGAGCAGGCGACAACCCGATGGGGCGCGAATTCGTAGCGGATATCAGCCTGAGCGGCAGGTCCGCAGATTGGGCAGGTGGCAGTTTCGAGGTCGGAGGGGGAGGCGGTATGTGTCATTTTCGGAGGATGCCTGCGAGGTCGCCGCGATCTTTACGTGCGAATGCTTTCAGCAGGCTTTTGTTCAATTGAATAAGAGAAAGGATAACGATGATCACGCCGCTTACGGCAAGCATGGGGTCACGGATGGCAGCGGGGATGAACCTTAGGAAGACGATGTATGATACTTTATCAAGAGTTGGTTGCAGGATGATGGGGGATAAGATCTTTGCAAAGCCAATGCCTGCAAGGAACACACCCAGAACAAAAACGACCATCCAAAATTGTGTGCCGGCGCTTGGCTCAAGCCAGCGCCAGAAACTTGCCCGGAAATAGATGCCCAGAGTGTCGAGAAAGGTGGCAAAGAGATTGCCGAATTTCATTCGACCCATGCCGCCTTTGCGAACATAGGTGACTTCCACTGGGGCTTCCACGATCTTGTATCCAAACCGTGAAGCAGCCACCAACAATTCCAAGTCGAAGGCGAAGCGGCTGACGCTCATACGCGGAATGGCATCTTCGAGGACTTCACGCTTAAATAGTTTAATGCCGGTTTGTGTATCGGTAATTTCCAGGCCGAAAAGAAAACTTACGCTCTGACGATAGAGCCAACTCACAAACTGACGCGGCAGGGGAAAACGATTCGTGCCCGGATCCTTTACGCCAGCGACCACATCGGCTTTTTCTTTTCGCATGTTGGTCAGTAATTTTACTATGTGATGAGGGGCGATTTCGAGGTCGGCATCCAGAAAGGCAATGATTTCTCCGCGGGCTTTTTCAAAACCTTGAAAGAGCGATGCCCCTTTGCCGACATTCTCCTTTAACCGAATCGGTTTAATATTGTGATTGACCCTTGCCGCACGTTTACATTCGTCAAAAGTGGCGTCTGTGCTGCCGTCATCGACGATGATGATTTCGAAACGTGTCTTCTGAAGGGAGGAGCAGATCTTTAGGAGATTCTCGTAAATATGAAATCCCTCATTGTAGGCAGGCACAATGACGGATAATTTGACGGGTGGCTTCTTGTTTTTTCCAGGCATTCGAGGTTTGATCACTGACCGGCATTGTATTCATAAAGCCAGTAGAGGGTATCTCCTTGTATGTCCGTTTTCTCGTGAAGAGTTCCGTTCGGATAGGCTTCCTGGATCACTGGCAAGTCATTCATACTTGCTGGAAGGAAAATGAAGATCAGATGATCGGAGGATGGAACGGGATTTTCAGCCGCACCCCAAGGCAGGCCGACATCAAATCCTTCCACATTATGCGCCAGGTAGGGGATACTTGGGATGGCGTAATATCCCATCCCATTTGCTATAAAGAAGAAAGCCTGTGTACCTTTGGGTTTATCAAGCAAGTCATTCGCAAGATCCTGTGCGATCATTCCATTGGTACCTGCGAGTTCGAAATTTGATTTCTTTGTGTATTTATTGAAATAGAAGTTCGCATCCTCAGCGGATACAAAGACGGCCAGACCGATCATAACCGCTGTGACGATACGTTCCGGTGTCTTCCAGAGTTTTTCAAATAAGGTCCCGGTTTCGCTGATACCAACTGCCAGAATTAGAATGCAAACAGGCGCAGCTGCCACGTAACGTTGCGAGGCAGGTGTGGATTCGCTCAAACCGCCAATGAAGATGTACATCGCCAGCCAGATAATAAGAATGATGCTCCGGCTTTCCTTTGGCCGAGAAATAAGATAGATCAAGCCTAGCAGGAATATGCCTGCAGAAATTGGCCGTAGCAGCGCGACTTCAGGCCGATACCAATGTTGAAGCGGGAGATATGTAAAGGATTGCGCGCCAAGCATCAATTGCTTCAGAAGAATTTGCCAGGCGGGTTTTCCGGTGATGAGAATTTCATTGTCCAACCACGGCCCAAGGATGCTGACACGTTCCATGGGCGCCAAAAATTGATTGGGATTCTTGACGTAGTACCAGCCCATGGGCAAAAAAATGACCAGGCCTGTAAACAACATCAGGAAGATATTGGCAAGCGAACGCTTGAGTTTTTGAAAAGAAAAAAGCCCACTAACAAAAAAGCCGCCCATTACAACTGCCAAAATAACACGGCTGCTCGGGTAAAAATATTGTGCCAGGCCAATTCCCAAACCTGCAAGAATGTAGGCATTTCGATTTTCGTGTTCCCAGCCATACCAGGCCGCACCAATGACAAGTACGAAAAACAGACCATCCCAAACATTATTCAGCCCAATCCGGCTAAAGTGGATATGGAAGTGAAAACCGGTCAGGACGATGGCTGCAATGGCGGCTGTACGCCGGTCGAACATGAAGCGTCCCGTCAGATAGGTGGCGCCTACAGTCAATGCCCCGGCAATGGCGGAGGGGATGCGAAGCGCGGCGGTGGTGTATCCAAGCATCGAAATGGATGCGGCTGGAATATAAAAATACAATCCAGGGAACGCATACCAACCAACTGAAAAAGGATTGTTGAATGTTCCTTTCAATAAGGCGTCGCCAAAAATACCGGCCGAGGCTTCATCCCCGTAAAGAATGATAGGAACACGGTCGGTGGCGATTCCGCGGGCAAGAAAAGCCAGGATAGTGAAACCTGAAAAATATGCGATGGTCTTCCAGTGCGCACGAACATCCAAAGGATTTGGCTTCCAACATCCCGCCAGCCCGAATGCAATCGCTCCAAACCAGGTTACCCAGACGGCGGTGGAACTGTAGACGGTATCTGCTTCACCGGCAGCCAGTTGCGCCAGGATCGATAGCAGAACTGCAATGATTAAACAAACAACCTGCCAGACTTCCAATGTCAGCCAGGCAGCAGGCCTGCCCAAAATGCGTTCAAAGGCTGCGTTTGCTTTTTCGTTTCTTGCAATGAGGATTCCAGCCAAATAAAAGACCAGGCCTAACGCCATGAGGATGACCGCACCAACACGCTGACCTTCAGGCCGGGCGATCTGAGTGATCTGGCCGAAGATAGCCAGCGCTGCGCCGCCTATCAGGAGACAAGAAGCGAGGTTACGCTGGGGCACAGGCATTATTTGATCCCCAATTCCAATCTCGAAATCACCAAGCGCTGAATTTCGCTCGTGCCTTCATAGATCTCTGTGATCTTGGCATCGCGGAAATATCGTTCCACAGGCAGTTCCTTGCTATAGCCCATACCACCGTGAATTTGCACCGCCTGATGAGTTACAAACATCGCGGTTTCCGATGCGAATAGTTTTGCCATTGAGGCTTCGAGGGAGTATCTTCCATTTGACCCTTTGGACTTTTCCTTGGCAATTGCCGCATTGTAGATGAGCAATCGAGAGGCTTCGATGCGGGTCTTCATATCCGCGAGTTTGAAGCCGGTTCCCTGGAAGGCCCCGATCAGTTGACCAAACGCCTCACGCTGACCCGCATATTGCCTCGCCGCTTCGTAGGCTGCTTCTGCAATCCCAAGCGCCTGCGTGGCGATCCCAATACGACCTGCATCCAGCACCGTCATGGCGATCTTAAAACCTTCCCCTTCCTCGCCGAGTCGATTCTCAGCGGGGATTCGGCAGTCTTCGAAGATCAAC
>DAOQPR010000167.1:3279-6661 GCA_035333265.1 Anaerolineales bacterium | reverse complement strand
CCTTTGTCTTCCCATTGGGTGTAGGGGCGGCGATCGAGGAATTGCGGCAGGAACAGATCTCGCATGTGGTTGCGGGTGTGCTTCTGGGCGAGGTAATGCCCACCCGGGCCGACGGCTGCGATCGCATCCAACGCAAGGGTCTCATCATCCACGACGATGCCTTGCATCATCTTGTGGATGATGGAGAAGATTTCGCAATCCATCATCATCTCTGCGAATGACCAGATGCGGCTGCCGTGCAGGAATCCACAACCAAGCAGCATATCAGACATGACTACACTTGCCATGAAGGTTGAAAGACTTCCTTCCAACCCGGCTTGCCAGTTCGGTTCTTTTGCGCCGGTTGCAAATGATCCCATCGAGAGCGGAATATTGTAAAAGTCCGCGAGAATGTTTGTTGCTGCGCCGAAGAGAAAGTCTTCCGGCCCGCCGCCGGTGTAGACTCCCAGGCGCGGGTCTGATGCGGTCTGTGCGGCGGCATAAAAAACAGGAGCACCGGGGAATGCCAGTTGTAAAAGGGCGGTGGCGGCGATTACTTCCGCGTTGCCGACGGCGAGAGTTCCAGCCATCGTGGCCGGGCCTGTGGTTAGACAGGCGGACATGGTCATGAAGCCTGTGGGGATCCCGGCTTCGGCGGCGATCAAGGCTGCGTCGAGGGAACCGCCGTCGTGCCCGAGTGGAGGCGCGGTACACTGCATCAGCGAAAGGACGGGGCGTTTGCGCAATTCCTCTTTTCCACCGGCGAGGATTTTTGCCATTTCCACTGCAGCATTGGCTTCATGAATGTTGTAAATGGATTCGGTCTGCACGTGTTTGGTGGAGTTTTCCCAAACGGCTTTCAATTCATGCAGGCCGCGTGCTTCGACAGGTGTATCCTGTGCTGAAAGCGAAACCCAATGGAAGGCAACCTCGGGGGTTGCATCGGCGACACGGGCAATGTCGCGGACATCTTGCAAGACCGATGTGCGTTTCTGCTTTGTTGCAATGTCGATGATCTCAACGCCGCAACCATCGGTGCCAAGGTTGACATGATTGCCATCGAGCGGAAGATTCTGTTGTGGGTCGCGCGCGCCAAGTGTGTAGGCGGGCGGGGCCTGTTTAAGCGCATCTTCGATCAAATATGGCTTGACCTTGACGATCTTCTTTTCAGGGTCAACATCTGCACCAACGTCCTGCCAGATGCGCAGTGCCCGGTTCGACGGAAAGCGCACACCGACATTCTCAATGATGTGCAGCGTGGCTTCGTGAATTTTTTGAACTTCTTCCTTTGTCAGTACCTCAAGTTTTAGTTTGGGGTTGCTGATGGTCTTTATCGTTTTATGAGACATAGAGCCCTCCCGAGGCTATGTCTCTCTCTTCTCTCTGATCGTTTTTTGTCATTGCGAGGGCGATAGCCCGAAGCAATCTCGTAATGACGATGTTACGCCTTTCCAACCAACTGTTTCGCCAATGCCACCGCGCCGACTGCATCTTCCGATGTGCCATCGGCTTTGATCTTGGTCGCCCAGTCGCGGGTGATCGGCGCGCCGCCAACCATGACCTTGATGCGCGGGCGCAGATTTTCCTTGTCGAGTTCCTCGATCAATTCGCGTTGACGCACCATTGTGGTAGTCAGCAATGCGCTCAAGCCGATGAGGTTGGCATTCCATTCCAGTGCCTTGCCAATGATCTTTTCGGCGGGCTGATCGACGCCCATGTCGGTGACTTCAAATCCCGAGGCGCTGAGCATCGTGCCGACGAGCGTTTTGCCGATCTCATGAATATCGCCTTCAACGGTGGCGAGCACGACCCTGCCCATCGTTTCGCGCGCTTCACCAAGTTTGAGCAATTCCGGCTCGAGCGTGGCAACGGCGGCTTTCATCGCCTCACCGGCCATCACCAGTTCCGGCAGGAAGGCTTCGCCCAAACCGAACTGGTCGCCGATGTAATTGACGCCCACCACAAATCCCTTGGTGATCGCATCCAACGGCGGGATGTTCATCTCGATGGATTTTTTGGCAAGCTCGACTGAAATATCCGAATCTCCGTCGATGATGCTCTGTGCCATATCCTTAAATAATTTCTCGATTTCTTCCGACATAACTGCCTCCTGATTATTTGGATGTTTTTTTGATCAAGTGCGAAACTTGTTTTTCTTTTTCTCTCAAAAGTTTTGATGGATAATTGAGATAGGTCTCCAGCCATTTGCCGGATTCCATCACATGTTCCAGGGATAATTTCACGGCAAGGTCGGGGTCATGCTTTTTGAACGCCGCCAAAAGGGCGGCATGTTCATCATGGGTTTGCGCAACACTGCTTGAAACCAACTCTGGCTTTCGATACAGGGCTTCATACAACAACCAGTCCGGAAATGCATTTGAGACGATGGCGTACAATTGGATGAGCAGATTGTTTCCTGAAGCTTCCGCAATTGCAGCATGAAATTCGCGGCTCAACTGGCGTTCCTGCGGCATTTCACTCAACTCTACATGCCTGTCCATTTCTGCCATTATGACTTCAAGTTTTAAAATCTGTTCAGGTGTAATATTTAATGCTGTTTCCTTGGCGATCATTGCTTCAAGGAATAGGCGCATTTCGTACGCTTCCATCACTTCCTTGTTCGACATTTCACGCACGCGTACACCTCGGTAGGGCACACGTTCGGCGATCCCCTTTGCTACCAGTAGATCCAATGCTTCTCGCACCGGTGTCATGCTTACACCCATTTGGCTGGCAATATCCTCTTGCCGCATCCAGTCGCCGGGGGCGTATTTTCCAGCTATGATCTGCCGGTGAAGCGCATCATAGATCTCTTCTTTTAGAGGTTTGTGGGTTAGTTCTTTTTCTACTATTGACGCCATGATTATACATTATATATAATCGTCCAAGATTTAGGAAGTGTTTCGTGTCACGAAAAATGTCATTGTGTATACTTAAACCACTTTGTATGGGGCCATCGAATTTTATTCCATGTATTACAACAAACCAGTGGGGAAAAGATCATCCGCATTTGTACGGACCAGGCTTGCGCTCTGAAAAATGAAAATGGCCTCCTAAATCATCTTTGCGCACATCATGGAGTCGAACCGCATCAGACAACAGAAGACCTGTCTCTAACCATTGAGCCGAGTCCATGCCTTGGGCTTTGTGACCAGGCTCCTGTGGCTCTGGTGGATGAAGAGGCCGAGACAAACATTGACCTGGCAAACGGAAAATATGACCTGGGTATTCCCAAGTCCATCGTCGGCGGTTCTTTGCGCATGCTCGCCGTCAATTGTGGGAAGGAGCCATGAACGCACAGGCCGATCAGGGTAAGACCCAAACTCATAAAAGGTTTGGGCCTTTTTGTATCATTATGTCATTTACAAATGATATCTCTTTTCTTTTTCGTTGAATCTGCCTC
>DAOQPR010000167.1:0-3179 GCA_035333265.1 Anaerolineales bacterium | reverse complement strand
TATCATTATGTCATTTACAAATGATATCTCTTTTCTTTTTCGTTGAATCTGCCTCATGTTCTAAAGTAAAATTCAACCAACATGGAAAAGATCAAACTTGAACTTGCTTCAGTGGGGCTTAGCCGTGAACTCCGCGAAGGGATGATTCGTTCGATCATCGTAGGAGTAATGGTCGCAAGTTTGATTTTTTTGGCTGGAGCTTTTTTTGCTTATAGGGAAATCATTAATCGTGCGCTTATAGTGGGTTTGTTTACATGCCTTATTGGCGGAATTAATTTGCTGTTGGTTGGAAGGGGACATGTCAAAGCTGCTTCAATTCTTTTGATCATATTTTTGTGGCTTATCGTTTCTGTAGGCATTTACACCGCAGGCGGACTTCATGCGCCGATCTGGAGCGGATACTTCGTGGTTATCCTGCTTGGCTGGCTGTTTATCGATTTTTGGGGTGGGGTGTTTGCTTTAGCGGTAAGCCTGATATTCAGTTTTTATATCTATTTTGCAGAAGTAAATGGATTTTTACCAGAGAAGATAACCTATACACCAGCTGCCCAATTTGCCATTGGGTCATTTTTCCTGATTGTCATTTCTTTGGTTCAACGGTCTGCCGCAGTAATTACCATGGGAGCAGTGAAGCAGGCACAAAAAAGTGATGAGGATTATCGTTCTTTTTTGGAAAACATCCCGGTAGTTACTTATATCAATGATCTTTCGTCAGAGGCATTGACGCTATATGTGAGTCCACAAGTTGAGAAAATGCTTGGCTATTCTCAAGCTGAAATGCTAACCAACCCTCTCCTTTGGTTTGAAATCGTGCATCCTGATGATAGAGATCTTGTTAATTACGAAAACAGGATCACTGTTGAGGCTGGGAGGCCTTTTGAACTAAGCTATCGTTTGCTGACAAAGAAAGGAGAGGTGATCTGGGTTCGGGATGAAGCCAAGCTGGTCAAAAATGATAAGGGCGAGCCTATGTATTGGCTAGGGGTGTGGACAGAGATTACCCAGCATAAACTGGCTGAATATGCCCGGGAGGAAACGGTCGAGCTTCTGATGATACGAACAACCCAGCTATTAACTGCCAGCGAAGTTTCCACAGCGGCAGCATCAATTTTGGAATTGAATGATTTGCTTCCCAAAGTTGTGGAATTGATCCGATCTCACTTTAATTATTATTTTGTCAGCATATTCCTTGTGGATGAGCGAAATGAAAAAGCTGTTTTACGGGCGGCAACGGGTGAGATCGGAAATACGATGCTGGCTGGTGGGCATTCGCTCGTGATCGGGAATTCATCCATGATCGGGTGGTGTATTGCCAATAACCAGGCCCGCATTGCTCTGGATGTCGGCAAGGATGCTGTTCGCTTTATCAATCCCTTGTTGCCGCTTACCAGGTCGGAGATCGCATTGCCTTTGAGGACTCGAGATGGCGTTATTGGTGCAATGGGTTTTCAATCAGAAAGGCCTTCTGCATTTACCGAATGGGATATTCAAGCCTTGCAAACCATGGCTAATCAGGTTGCAAACGCCATTAATACAGCCCGCTTATTTGAAGAACGCTCGCATTTAATCAAGGAGATGGAAACTAAAAATGCAGAGTTGGAGAAATTTACCTATACAGTCTCACACGACCTAAAATCACCGTTGGTTACCATCCGTGGCTATTTAGGTTACCTGCGCAGTGATGCTCAAAAAGGGGATATGGAGCGTTTTGACAAGGATATGGCCCGGGTTATCAAATCCACTGAAATAATGCAGGCACTCTTACAGGATTTATTGGATCTCTCCAGGGTTGGTCGAATTATTAACCTTACTGAGAAGGTTCAATTTCGAGAACTCGTCGAAGAGACCGTTAACTTGATCATGGCCCCAGGTGTGAGAAGCAGGATCAGGGTTGAAATTCAGCCTCATATGCCGGATATTCTTGCCGATCGGACTAGAATCATCGAGGTTCTTCAAAACTTGATTTCCAATTCGATCAAATTCATGGGCAGACAGGAAACTCCCGTGATTTCCATAGGTTCTTCGGGCAGAGATACTGAAACTGGTTTCCCCATCTTTTTTGTAAAAGATAATGGTATTGGTGTCGAACCACAACATCACGAACATATATTTGGTTTATTTAATCGCTTGAACCCGGAAGTTAAAGGCACAGGCATTGGTCTAGCCCTGGTCAAAAGGATCATTGAAGTTCATGGCGGCCGGATCTGGCTTGAGTCGGAAGGCAATAACAAGGGGAGTACATTCTATTTTACGCTTCCATCTGCATAGCCATGCCTTTCAGTTAAATGGTTATCCAATAGAGCGATCAACTCGTCGCGTGAATAGTTGTGCATTGGGTTGTCATTCTCATCCAGCAGTTTTGCAATCAAGGCATTGATCACCCGATTGCCTTCCCAATGCGTACCAACGAGATAACGCATCTTCGGCTTTTCACTGAATAATGCATCACGCACGGCATCCCAAACGATCTCAGGGGAGGAAGGTTTGCGATTGGTTGCGGACTCGGGCTCATCGGGATTCGGTTCTGACTCTTCTGCGAAACTTTGCAGGATAAGATCCGCCTCTTCTTTGAATGGCGGTTGCGCGCGTTGAAAATGTGAGATTGTCCCGGCCATCATATTGTTCCCGATATCGCTAATGATCCCTCCCGGTTGAATAACGCTGACCTGCACTCCGTATGATATAAGTTCATCATGCAGAATAGCGGTGTAGGCTTCCAGCGCATGTTTTGTCATAATGTATGGACCATAGTACTTGCTGGCAAGCATGCCGCCTTGTGAACCGATGTTGACAATGCGCCCTTTGGCTTCGACGAGCAATCTTACAAACGCGTTTGCCATACGATGCGGGCCAAAAACATTGACGTTGAAAATGTCGTACATTTCATCATCCGTCCAAGTAACCAGCATACCGAGTTCACCAACCCCTGCATTGTTGACCAGCCCGTAAAGTCCACGCCCAGATTGGATCACTTTTTCAAAAGCGGCTTGTACCTGCTCCGCATTTCTGACATCCATGAGTAGTGGAATGACATTTTCGATTTTTGATAAAGTCTCTAGATCAGCTTCTTTGCGCGCCGTAGCATAGACGGGATGTCCGCGTTCAGCGAGGCGAATGGTGAGATGCTTGCCAATTCCGCTGCTGGCGCCTGTTACGAGAATGGCTTGATCGGATGGGTG
>DAOQPR010000166.1:0-6671 GCA_035333265.1 Anaerolineales bacterium | reverse complement strand
AGCATTTGTTGCCGAAGGGGTTAGACTGGTTGAAGAGGCAGTAAAGGCAAATTGGAAATGCCGCTTCGCTTTGTATGATGAGACATTGAGCGAACGGGGAAGGTCACAGGTCGAAAGTCTAAAGTCACAAGGCGTGGATGTGGAAGAGGTATCTGCCAGTGTGATGAAGTCCATGAGTGAGACAGAAGCACCACAGGGTATTCTTGCTGTACTCGAATTTACCCATTTACCAATTCCCCAATCTACCAATTTCATCCTCATTCCAGACCAGATCCGCGACCCGGGCAATCTTGGTACGTTGTTACGTTCTGCGGCGGCTTCGGGTGTGCAAGCCGTTTTGATTCCGCCCGAAACGACGGATGCCTTTGCGCCGAAAGTTCTGCGTTCTGGAATGGGAGCGCATTTTCGATTGCCGATCCACTCAATGGGTTGGGATGAGATCGAGAAGGTTGCAAAGTCTGAAGGTTTGAATGTTTTGGTTGCGGATATGGATGGTCAACCATGCTGGGAGACTGATTTACGTAAACCTATTGCTTTGATCGTTGGCAGTGAAGCAGAAGGAGCCAGCGAGTCAGCGCGGAAGTTGGCGAATGGAAGGATCAGCATTCCAATGACCGGCGAAACTGAATCTCTTAATGCGGGTGCGGCAGGTTCGGTGTTGATGTTTGAGGTGTTGAGGCAGAGGACGAGTAACGAGTAACGAGTAACGAGTAACGAGAGAGAAGAGATGAAAATACGATCCATTACTTATTTTTGCAATCCCGGGTATCCCCTGCAAGAAAATGTCCTGCGTGAAGCGGGAGATTTTTTGTCAAACGCCAAGTCTGCTTATGAGGCGGCGGGCTATGAAGTTCAGACCGTGCGTGTGGCGACGGTTTCGTTTGCAAAGCTATTGGGTGAAAAGCATATCGATGAGTTGCCGAACTATGCCGAGCAATTTACACAGGTGATGAAACAGAATGGCGTGGTGTATGCGGCGTTGGGTCCTGCCCTGCCGGAATTGCCGAGCAGTTACCGGGTCATACCGGAGGCGATTGCGGCAAGTGAGGGTATCTTTTTCAGCGGGGTAATGGCGGATGCGCAGACGGTTCACATGGCACAAGTCAAAGCCTGCGCGGAGATCATCGTGAGATCTGCGCCACTCGACCCGAACGGGTTTGCCAATTTGCACTTCACAGCGCTTGCCAATGTGGGGCCAAATGCGCCTTTCTTCCCTGGGGCTTATCACACATCCAACCAACCTGCATTTGGCATTGCCGTTGAGTGTGCGGATCTCGCGGTGAATGCGTTCGATGGACAGGAGACCGTTGACCGTGGACGGGATGCGCTCATTGCGGAATTTACGAAACATGGCCAGGCGATTGCCAAAGTTGCACAAGAACTTACGCATCACGCATCACGTATCACGTTTAAGGGCATTGACTTCTCCCTGGCGCCCTTCCCCGACGATGAACATTCCCTCGGCAAGGCGGTCGAAAACATGGGCGTGCCGAAGATCGGCTTGCATGGCTCGCTTGCTGCAGCGGCGATTCTGACGGATGCCATTGAACGCGCGGACTTTCCACACATTGGTTTCAATGGCTTCATGCAGCCCATTCTCGAAGATTCAATTTTGGCAAGACGAGCAGCTGAAGGCGTGCTTACAGTAAAGGATGCACTGCTATATTCAGCCGTCTGCGGAACGGGCCTGGATACGGTTCCACTGGCGGGGGATGTAACAGCAGATGAAATCACGCCTCTACTCCTGGACATTTGTGCTTTGGCCCTTCGGTTGAACAAGCCGCTCACTGCAAGGTTGATGCCGATCCCTGGTAAAAAAGCAGGCGATGCAACGACTTTCGATTTTGCATTTTTCGCCAACGGACGGGTGATGGCGCTGGAGGCCAGTCCGCTGGGCGGGGCGTTGAACAGCAATTCAAGCTTTACCCTGAATGCAAAACTTCCCAGATAGCCTGGGAAGTTTTCTTTCCTCGTTACTCGTTTCTTCTCTCTCATCCCTTATCCCTCATTCTCTCCAGTATTCCCCGCCGCCACCTTCGCGCTGCATCAACTTTGCGCCGACCAGCTCGCGCCGCAGGGAGGCTGTATCGGCGTGGTAGGCGCTCAATATCTCGTTGACCTGCTTTTCGCTGTAGCGCTTTCCAACCTTGAAGGCTTTAACTATATAACGCAGAACCGCATCCAGCTTTTTTCGTTGGGCAGGAATGGTTTTCAGGCTGCCGTCTTTGCGAGTGTAATCGCCAATGACTTTACGGTCATAGGCATCCACATCCACATCGGCGACGGAGGCGGTCATTTTCTCCTGCGAGAACAGACTGCGAGATTTCTCCTCCAACGCCTTTTGGTCGAGTTGATAGACGTTGTAATAACTTTCAGTCCTCGCACTGACCAGACCAACCTTTGCCAGTTTGGAAAGATGATGCGAAACCGTGGATGCCTTCAAGCCCAACAGCGCGGCAAGTTCCTCCACGCTGTAGGGCTGTTGCGCCAGTAATCCGATGATCTTCAACCGGTTTGCATCTGAAAGAACCTTGAAAAAGGCAACGAGGTCTTCGCTCATCTCACGCCTCGCGGATTCTGGTATTGAGGTTGTACCCATTCTCAACCGGCTGAAGTTTTTCCAGCCAGATCATCTCCAACAAGGTCAACTCATCCTGAAGATTAAAGTTCGGGTCATCTTTCATCTTCACCTCTTCGAGGATTTCAAAAACAAAAGCATCCGGTCCGAACTCGTTCCAGTCTTTTTGCAATGTCTGGTTGGTGTGGCTTCCGATCTTGAGCATGAATTTATGACGGTTCAAAGGGCCCTCGAGATTCAAACTACTGGCGAGCAGTACTTTTCCATTGGCGGTATTCTTCACCTGGTAAATGCCAGCAGGCTTTACACGCTCCCTGTATTCGCGATGGATCTCCTTGCGGGTCTTTAAATTATTGCTCATACTTCACTCTCCAATATCTTGAGCCATCACTTTCACGGGCCATCATTCTGGCTTCGATCATATCGCGGCGCAGCCCGGCTGTATCTTCGTTGAAGCGCCGGATAATGGTGTTAACTTCCTTTTCTGTATAGTCCTTATCGAATTCGAAAAACTGGATCAGGTAATCCAGTATCACTTTCAATTTAGCGGGCTGTAGCGGAACTTGTTTGATGCTGCCATCGGGATTGAGATGGGCTTTAAGCACTTTCTTTGACTTTGTATCCAACGCCTCATCCGGGATATAAGCCTGCCTCTGCTCCGACAGTTTTTCCCTCGCCATAACCGCCAGCCGGTCATCGTTCAGCGAATAGACGCCGTCCGTCTGGCTGATTGCGCCGACAAATTCGAGCATACCCAAATGGGTTAGGGAATCTTTCGGCGAGAGATTCAAGCGCGCAGCTATTTCTTCACGCGTGGCGCCGCCCTGCGAAAGCAGACCAATGATCCGCAGTCGTTCCGGGTCGGACATGGCTTTGACAAAATCAAGCATTTCGTTCATTTTTCACTTCCGTAAATTTATTTCGATGAGTATCGAATTAGATTTTAGAGGCGAATCAGCTGTCTGTCAAGGTTAACGCATGGGAGATCGAGCAGGCATGAGCGGAGTCTGAGGCGCGAAGCGGTCGGAGAAGGTTGGGGTTGTATATGGCATATAGTGACCGTGCTGGGTATAATTCCAATGTTAACTTAATCAACTCAGCACAGAGGAGGTGCCAGTGGATCTTACGAAGCACGCATTCTTCGAGGGTAAGGTTGTTCCCTTGAGTGAGGCAAAGATCAGTATTGCTACGCATGGATTTTTATATGGAACCGCTGTTTTCGGCGGGATGCGGGCGTATTGGAACGAAGAGAAGCAACGTCTCTTCGTTTTTCGTCCCTACGATCATTTTCATCGTTTACTCAATTCGGGCAAGATGATGGCAATGACGATTCCTTACGATGAAGAAAGCCTGATCCAATTAACGGTAGATCTGTTACGCGCAGATAACTGGCGGCAGGATTTATACCTGCGCCCCACCATTTATAAAGCGGATATGGGCATTGGAGTGCGCCTGCACGAATTGAAGGATGAATTCTGCATGTTCGTCATGGCCTATGAACCTTATGTCAAGAACGATACGAACGCGCATGTGACCATTTCCTCCTGGCGGCGCATCGATGATAACGTCATCCCTGCCCGTGGAAAAGTGGCGGGAGCGTATGCCAACTCTGCATTGATCAAGACGGACGCAAATCGCGCCGGTTTCGACGAAGCCATCGTGCTCGATAATCATGGGCATGTCTCTGAGGGCTCTGCGATGAATATCTTCATGGTACGTGATGGCATGTTGATCACGCCGCCCATCACCGACAATATCCTTGAAGGCATCACCCGCCGTTCCATTCTTGAGCTTGCTCAAAAAGAGCTTGGGCTTGAGGTTGTTGAACGTTCCATTGACCGTACCGAGGTCTTCATTGCTGAAGAGATGTTCATGACCGGTACGGCTGCACAGGTGGTGGCCGTCACCAAGGTGGATCACCGCCCGGTCGGTTCGGGCGTGATGGGACCGATCACTACGAAACTCCGCATGCTTTATGAAGATATAGTGCGGGGGAAAAACCCAAAATACGCAAGCTGGAATGTGGAAGTGAAATAGGAACTGGTTGAAATAAGAAGAAGTCCGCTGCGTATGGCAACGGACTTCTTCTTATCTTTTTTCGTTTTTTGTTACGGGTTCTTCTTAAACTTCACCAACACCAGGTTCTTGCTGCAATCACTAAAAGTATCGATCGCGATCGCGCCAGAAAGCGGCAGGCCAGCCTGATCAAGGATCTGAATGGTGAGCATCTCATCCGAATTAATCGGAGCCGTGCCGAGGAAAAATTCAAAACCAGATTTTCCGTAAGCGGGCGCAATGCCGCTCACAGTCAACTCATTCTTGGATTTGCTATTGTAAAAGCCTGAAAGCCGCACAGCGATGCCAAGCATATCCGCATTGTTTGCATCGAGGATCGTTCCCGCCACTCCCTGCCAGTTACAAGCCGCCTCAGGATGAATAATGGTACTGTCGATATAGGTCACAGTGGCAGAGAATGGCGCCTTGGGTGTTTTCGTTGGCGTTGGCGTATCGGATGGTGTGATCAATGAAACCACCGTTGCAGATGGTTCAAGTGTAAAGGTTGGGACAAGAGTCAGAGTGGCCGTTTCTGTTGGCCCGGGAGGGGTGGCCGTCCATGTAGCAGGCGGTTGGATCTGCGTAATGGTAGGGGTGGGCGGTTGATTCAACGCAGGGTTTAAGAAGTTATATCCAGCGCTTGGGTTGGCAAACACAGCAACAAAATAAGCGCCAAGGCAAAGCGTTATCAGAAGCATCAAGATGCTCATTATGTCCCAAAGGTCAAGTTTTGTTTTAGCCTTCGTTTGGGAATAGCCTTCGTAATCGTATTTGCTCATGGTCACTCCAACATCAATCCTTTGCGAATTTCTTTAGGGAGCAAGAATAATATCGCTTTCTGCCCGCTGCGTCTCCAGCCAGGTTTTCAATGCCTTCTCCTGCATACTCAATAGCGCATCTGGAGATAGAACATATTCGCCGCGCTCCACAGCTTTAAAAATATGAAACCCGGCTTCCGTAGTAATGATCTGGCTTACTTCACCGGATTGCAAGGCAAAGACAGCATCATTGGCTTTGCTATCCAGCAAGTATCCTTGTGGAATCCAGCCTAATTCTCCACGCGTGACCGGATCATAACGGGCTGCCAGTTCATCAAAATCTGTACCTGCATTCAACTCCTGCAAAGCCGCCTGAGCGTCGGCCTCATTATAGGTCAAAATCTGACGCAGGTGAATTTGTTCCATCGACTTCGGTACATCCGCAATGATGTTGTCACGCATCCATGCGGCTTCAACAGATCGCTTCAATGCGACTCTAAACGAGGCATCATCATACCCGTGCGCAGACTGCCACTGGGCAAGCGCATCGGCGCTCCCAAGTTGACTCACCAACGCATCAATGCGTGACTGGAGGTCTGCTTCTGTTACCTGAAAATTTTTCTCCCGTGCAGCCTGACTCAACAACACCTGCGCGATCATATCTTCAAGGACAGCCTTGTTTGCGTCTTCATCCGTAAAGGAAAGACCCAGAGCAGTTTGCGCGGTTTTGTATCGTTCCAGTTCTGCCTGGAATTCTACGATTGTGATGTACTCTCCATTGACAATGGCCGCTGAAGGCGGCGGAGTAGGTGTGGGCGGTAACGGGGTGGCTGTCGGCTCGGAAGGTGTGGGCGTGCTGGATGTCCCGAAGGAGGCGCAGGCGGAAATCCCCATGATGAAGAACAGAGTCAAGAATATCTGATTGAATCGCATTCGCAAAATTATACCCGTTCCATTAATTAAAAACGTAGGGGCGACCTTGAAGGTCGCCCCTACAAATTTGTGGGGAAAGGAGGATCGGTTTAGTAATCCATACCACCCATGCCGCCAGGAGGCATGGCAGGAGCCTTGTCCTTCTCGGGCATGTCTGTGATGAGCACATCGGTGGTGAGGATCATGGCAGCGATGGACGCAGCATTTTCGAGCGCGCCGCGAACGACCTTGACCGGGTCGATGACACCAGCCTTGATCATGTCGGTGTATTCGCTGGTGAGAACGTTGAAGCCAATGTTCGGGTTCTTCTTCTCAGCAGCGGTGCGGCGGACGGTGTCGATGATGAC
>DAOQPR010000165.1:5546-6674 GCA_035333265.1 Anaerolineales bacterium | reverse complement strand
ATTTCTTAAAAGCCAAAGGCTTCAAACGCATCACCAACCTGCGCGGCGGACTCGATGCATGGAGAAAACGGCGCAGTGATCTGTATGAGAAATATGCCGGGCAAAACGTGACAGTGCTTGAGCCAGACAATTGACCGCACTGCTAACATTTTTCCTACATTCCCTCCACAATCCCTCACCCACCCATCCATATTTCCTCCACAATGGATTGATACATTTACTGCATAGGAACACA
This sequence comes from Anaerolineales bacterium, assembly GCA_035333265.1. Taxonomy (GTDB): domain Bacteria; phylum Chloroflexota; class Anaerolineae; order Anaerolineales; family Villigracilaceae; genus Villigracilis. Next base: position 6,439 of record DAOQPR010000165.1, on the reverse strand, counting down.
CTAAATCAAAATCCTATTGAGAGGTAAAAATGAATAAAGGTCCGTTTATATTGTTTCGCGTTTTCGGTCTATTGCTCGTTCTTGGGCTGATCGCTGGCGCAGGGGCATTCGGCTTCAAAGCAGGCATGGCTCGCGGAATTGAGCAAGCCCCCGAGGTTGCCGCCGCCATCGAAAAAGCCGCTGAAGATGGTCAACCCGTGATGCCGATGTATGGTCATGGCTACGGATATGGCTACCCGCGTATGTATGGTTTTGGTCATCCGCACTTCTTCAATCCCTTCGGTGCGGTCTGTGGTTCGATCTTCTTCCTCTTCCTGTTCTTCGGCGCGATGAAGATGCTCTTCTTCCGCCGCATGCGACACGGCTGGGGTCACCACGGACATCATGGTCCTTGGGGCAAGGGTTGGGAAGGTAAAGTTCCCCCGCCTTTTGAAGAATGGCACAAACGCGCCCACGGTGAAACACCTGCTGAAGAGAAAAAAGAAGAAGACAAGTAATCAAGTAGGCAAGTAATAAGGAACGAGTAACGAGGAAGAGCAAAAGCCAATCCTCGTTACTCGTAACTCATTCATCATTCAAAATTCTGCATTCTGCATTTATACTCCCCCCATGCCTGAACTCATTCTTGTCGTAGACGACGAACCCAAGATCGCACGCATTGCGCGTGATTATCTTGAAAAGAACGGTTTCCGTGTCACTACTGCCGCCGACGGTCAATCTGCGCTGACGGTTGCCCGCAATGAAAAGCCCGACTTGATCGTCCTGGATCTGATGCTGCCCATTCTCGATGGACGAGAAGTCTGTAAAATCCTGCGCCGTGAGAGCGATGTACCCATTATCATGCTCACCGCTCTGGCCGAGGAAGTGGATCAAGTCACCGGGCTGGAGATCGG
>DAOQPR010000165.1:0-5446 GCA_035333265.1 Anaerolineales bacterium | reverse complement strand
TCATGCTCACCGCTCTGGCCGAGGAAGTGGATCAAGTCACCGGGCTGGAGATCGGTGCGGACGATTACATCACCAAGCCGTTCTCGCCGCGGGCGCTGGTGGCACGAGTGCGGGCACTCCTACGCAGAAGCAAAGGCGAGGTCAAAGCGCCGAGCCTCATCCGTGTGGGCGCATTGGAAGTAGACCCAGATCGATATTCCGTCACGTTCAATGAAGAGCCGGTAAGGCTCACACCCAATGAATTCAAACTCTTGCAGTTATTAGCAGCTCGCCCTGGCCAGACGCTCACTCGCGAACAACTGCTTGAAGATATGCACGGCATCGCCTCCAGCTTCGACCGCAGTATAGACTCTCACATTAAGAATCTGAGAAAAAAACTCGAATCCGCTTCAGGAGAAAACATGATCGAGACCGTGTATGGCATTGGCTATCGGTTTGTTGAGGTAAACAATAAGTAAAGAGTAACCAGACGACTCATCCCACATAATTATGAACCCCCGTTTCCCACGCCACTCCTTTTCTCGAAGAAATTTTCAACCGTCTGCTGAGCGCCGCAGACGGCGGTTCTTTCCTTTTGCATTTTTCTTCTTCGGTATTTTTTCACTATTCTTCGGCGGTGTGGCTGCCATCTTATATTGGGCGTTCTCCGAATTTTCCGGCATCCGCAGTATCTGGCTGTTGGTCTGCGCGGCACCTGTGGCTGTGGCCCTTCTGGCGATCTTTACCATATTCACAATGTACATGCGTTTTGGCCAACCGCTTGGCGATATATTCAATGCCATCGATTCTGTAGCGGAGGGCAATCTCTCGGTGCGTGTGAAGGAAAACAAGTCGGACATGTTCAGCGAATTGATCAAGCGCTTCAACAAAATGGTCGAAGAGCTTGAACGCTCCGACCAGCAGCGCCGCAATCTTACAGCCGACATTGCCCATGAATTGCGTACCCCGCTCCATATCATTCAGGGAAATCTTGAAGGTGTGCTGGATGGCGTTTACGAAGCCACGCCCGACCATATCAACAACACCCTGGATGAGACCAAACTTCTGGCACGCTTGGTGGAAGATTTGCAGACTCTCTCCCTAGCCGAAACAGGACAACTTCCGCTTCACCCCACCCGCTTCCTGCTCGCCGACCTGATAGAGGATCTCACTTCAAGTTTTGCCTCCCAGGCTGCATCCCAGGGCATTGACATTACCACCCAAATTGCCGATCCCGATCAGGAACTCACCGCCGATTATGACCGGCTCAATCAGGTGTTATCCAATCTCGTTTCGAATGCTTTGCGGTACACGCCTCAGGGTGGGAAGATTTCCCTGGAAACAGAAACAGCTCCCGGCGAAGAAAGAAGCGTGCGGATCAAGATCAAAGATTCAGGCGTGGGAATCGCAGCCGAAAATCTTCCCTTTATCTTTGACCGTTTTTGGCGCGGCGACAGATCGCGCACGGACCGCAGCAATAGTGGGTTGGGGTTGGCGATCTCGAAACAGTTGATTTTGGCACACAAGGGCACAATTGAGGTGGAAAGCGAAGTTGGCAAAGGTACGACGTTTGTAATTGAGTTGTAGAACAAGTCTATAGACTTGTTCTACGGTAGAATTGCCGCCAATGGAAGTTTCAGAGAAACTACAAGGCATTCTTGCCACTTTACCTATCAAACCGGGCTGCTATCTGTACCGCAATGCCGAGGGGACGATCATTTACGTTGGCAAGGCGGTCAATTTGAAGAACCGCGTGCGAAGCTATTTCCATGCGGACTCAAGCCACGATAACAAGACCCGCCGTCTGGTACGTGACATTGCTGACATTGAATGGATCGTAGTGGGGTCAGAACTTGAGGCGCTCATCCTTGAGATGAACCTCATCAAAAAGCACCGTCCCAAGTACAACATTCGATTGAAGGATGACAAACGTTATCCGTATATCAAAGTCCATTGGAATGAACCATTCCCTAAATTGACCGTCACCCGTCAAATGGAAGAGGATGGAGCACGCTATTTTGGCCCATACACCTCCGCCTGGGCGGTGTATCAGACCCTGGAAGTTCTGCGAAAGATTTTTCCCTATCTAACTTGCGACCGTGAGATCACGGGCAATGACCCGAGAGCTTGTTTGTATTATGACATCAAGCTTTGTACAGGGCCCTGTATTGGCGCGATCAATCAGGCAGGCTATCGGCAGATGATCTCAGATTTGATGGAATTTCTGAGCGGCCATAGCGAACCCATCATGGAGCGCATCCAACTGGATATGCAAAAGGCATCGGACGAGATGCGCTTTGAGAAAGCCGCCGCCCTGCGTGACCAGCTCAAAGCCATGCAATCCATCATCGAGCGGCAGAAGATCGTCTTTGGCTCAGATTATGCCGATTCAGATGTGATCGCAATGGCACGCGAAGACGGGGAAGCCTGTGTGCAGATATTCTTCATCCGCGGCGGCAAGTTGATCGGGCGGGAATATTTCATCCTTGAAGGCACGGAAGACACGACCGACAATCAGGTAATAGAAGAGTTCGTCAAACAATTCTATACCGAGGCGGCGAATATCCCGGAACAGGTGATGCTGCCCCAGGAGTTGGAGGAACGCAAGATCATTGCACAATGGCTGCGCTCCAAACGCGGCGGCGAAAAAGTGGAATTATTCGTGCCAAATGAAGGCCAGCCCAAAGACCTGGTTAAGATGGCGGCAGAGAATGCCACAGAAACCCTTTCCGCGCTTCGCACACAGTGGCAGGCCGATGCTCACCGCCAGGAACAGGCGCTCTCGGATTTGCAGAATTATCTTAATCTTCAGGCTCCACCGAATCGCATCGAATGTTATGATGTCAGTCATACACAGGGTGTGGCCACCATTGGTGCGATGGTGGTGTTCGAGCAGGGTGTTCCTTCCAAGGGGTTGTATCGCAAATTCAATATCGAATCGACCAGCATCGGTGCGCCGGACGATTTTGCTTCGATGGAAGAAATGCTCACGCGCCGCTTCCGGCGTTGGAAAGGCTCACAGGAAACCGAGGCAAATGTCGGGGCGAAGAAGGATGCGTCGTTTTCCTTCCTGCCCGATCTCATTATTATTGATGGCGGCAAAGGTCAACTGAGCCGGGTGGTTAAGGTGATGGAAGAGTTCGGGTTGATGGATGTGATTCCGGTCGTGGGTCTTGCCAAGCAGGAGGAGGAGATTTTCTTTCCACACAAGAGCGAGTCGTTACTGCTCCCCCGCCATTCGCAGGGCTTGTACCTCGTGCAGAGGATTCGCGATGAGGCGCATCGTTTTGGGATCACAGCGCATCGCAAAAAACGCTCGAAACTGGGGCTTGCCTCCCAGCTTGATTCCATTCCCGGTATTGGCCCCACAAGGCGAAAAGCGCTCTTGAAACATTTTGGTTCCATGGATAAGATTAAGGAAGCGAGCATTGAAGAGCTTATGACTGTCAAAGGTATGAACGAATCTGCCGCTAAAAATGTAAAGGCGAATTTGGAATGAAAGAAGTTTGGGTAGTTGATGATGATGAAGAAATGGCCCGCGCTGTGGGGTTAATGTTGAAACTGTTGGATTGTGAGCCAAAACATTTTCTTGGGCCACGACCAGCCGCACAGGCCTTACTGGCGGGTAAATGTCCCGATCTGATGATATTGGATATTAACATGCCCGAAGTGACCGGTCTGGACATGTTGGAATTTCTGCGCCGCAGACCCGAGTGGAAGAATTTACCTGTCATCATGCTGTCCTCCGAGGCGGCCGATATCATGGTAGATAAGGCCCTTAAGCTTGGTGCAGACGGATATGTAATGAAACCTGTTACAATCGAGGAACTTGAAAAAGTGATGGCGCAAGCCTTTTACAAACATCTATAAAAGAGAGTAAGAATGGCAGTAAAAAATTCAAAACCCCAAAAACAGCTTAAATCCAGCGATGACTCAGCCTCCAAACGTCAACGAGCAGCGCAGATCATGTTCGCGATCTTTGCGATCATCCTGATCGCCTCGATGGTGTTATCTGCTGTAGCCACCTACTAGCGTTTCCATTTTGTACGTCCCCATCGCGCGGCGCCTTACCTGGTGCCGCGCTTTCTTGTGCAAATTTTTGTGTACCGCAAAGTTCACTTTGCGCCAGTATGTGGCAGCAGGCCAAATACTGGCAAGATAAATCTTGCGGTACATTCCAATAACGAGGAACCATGCTCGATAAATTACAAGCCATTGAAGAAAAATTCGAACAACTCGGCGCAGAACTGCTCGAGGTGGGCAGTGACTACAAACGCGCCGCCGAGATCAGCAAGGAACGCACCAGCCTCGAACCGCTGATCGAGAAGGCCAAGGAATACCGTCAGGCCGTGAAAAGCCTGGAGGAAGCCAAAGCCATGCTCATCTCCGAGAGCGATGCGGAACTGCTCGCGCTTGCCAAAGCCGACGTAGCCGACCTTGAGCCGAAGATCGAAGAACTCGAAAAACAGATCAAGGGTCTGCTCGTGCCGAAAGACCCGCGCGATGACAAGAACGTCATCGTCGAAATCCGCGCAGGTGCAGGCGGCGATGAAGCTGCCATCTTCGCGGCGGACCTCTTCCGCATGTATACCCGTTATTCCGATGGCAAAAAATGGAAGACCGAGATCATGTCTGAAAATGCCATCGGCGTAGGCGGATATAAGGAAGTCATCTTTGAAGTAAAGGGCAAAGGTGCCTACTCCAAACTCAAGTATGAGTCGGGCGTGCATCGCGTCCAGCGTGTGCCTGCCACTGAATCCCAGGGGCGCATCCACACCTCCACGGCTACCGTGGCTGTGATGGCCGAAGTGGAAGAAGTGGATGTGGACATCCCTGAAACCGACATTGAGATCGAAGTCTATCGTTCTTCGGGAGCTGGTGGGCAAAACGTGCAAAAGAATTCGACTGCAGTGCGTCTGTATCACAAACCCACCGGCATGATCGTCACCTGTCAGGATGAACGCTCACAGTTGCAGAACAAACTGCGCGCCCTATCCATCTTGCGCGCACGTTTGTTTGAAATCGAAGAAGCCAAACGCCAGGCCGAACTCGAAGCCGACCGCCGTTCACAAGTTGGCTCGGGTGATCGCTCGGAAAAGATACGTACTTACAACTATCCACAAAGCCGCGTCACAGATCACCGCATCGGTCTCTCCAATTACAACCTCTCTGGCGTAATGGATGGCGAGATCGACGGGTTCATCGACGAGCTCACCACACGAGACGAAGCCGGAAAACTCGCCGCTACTGGCGTGGAAGATGATGACGAATAACAAGGAGAGGGCGCGGTAACGTGCCCTTTTTGATGTATGCAAACCAAAACGATCTTGCGGGTTCTTTCCATCCTAGCCATTCTCGCCCTCGCCTGGGGATTACGCGCTCAAGCCGTGCAAAAGCTGCCCATCGATTATGATGAAGATGACTACATGCGTGCCGGGCAGGAGTTTGCGCATCTCATCCGGACCTC
>DAOQPR010000164.1:0-6706 GCA_035333265.1 Anaerolineales bacterium | reverse complement strand
ACATGGGTCCCGAAGACATGGCAACGTACGCCAGGAAGTATGTGGCAATGGGCGCGAAAGTTGTCGGTGGTTGTTGTGGAAATACACCCGAGCATATTGCGGCGATTGCGAAGGCGGTTAAGTAGTTGGTAAATCGGTAAATTAGTAGATTGGGAATTAATTACGGATTACGAATTGCGTTTTACGTGGTTCGTAATCCGTAATTCGTAAATGGAGGCAGGGATGCGTGATGAGATTTTGAGGTTGTTGCATGGGGAAAAGATCGATTCGGTTCCGGCGTTCAGCGGGTTGATTCACGTCACAGCCGAGGGGTTGGCAAGCGAAGGGTTGACCCTGCAAGAAATCCATCACGATGCGGGGAAAATGGCGCGGGCAGCAGCGAGTACCTTTAAATTAACCGGCATGCCGTCGGCAGCGCTGCCATTGGACTTATGCTCCCCGGCTGAAGCATTGGGCGCAGAGTTGATCTTTTACAGTAATGAAGAGATGCAATTTCCACAAGTGCGGAAGTTGTTGTTTCAGAGTACAAGGGAGATATTGGAGAATAGAGGATTAGAGAGTAGAGAAGTAGTGAAGATGGGGAGGATTGGTTTGATCTGTGAAGCGATTGGTTTGTTGAGAAAAGACATTGGAGATCGTGTTGTCATTTCGGGCATGATCCCTGGCCCGTACACGTTGATGATCTACATCTGCAAGGTGCAAAATCTTGTACTTGAAATGAAGAACGAACCGCAAATGGTATTGGAAGCGCTCCTTCGGCTTTCCTCCTATCTTGCAGAGATCGGCAAAGCCTATTTGAATGCAGGCGCAGACTTCATCACCATTCATGAGATGGGCGGTTCGCCGGGATTCATTGGACCGAAGCCATTTGAGAAGTTTATCCTGCCTGCGCTTCAAAACCTGACCTCCAGCCTGCCCCACCCCAGCGTGCTTTCGGTCTGCGGCCGAACCGACCCTGCCATGAGTCTGTTGGCGCAAACTGGTGCTGATGCGATCTCTGTAGATCAATTAAATGATTTGAAAGCATCTCGCACCTTATTAAAAGAAACGCTTTTATTTGGCAACATCGACCCGGTTGCAACGCTGTGGCAGGGTAACGAAGGCTCGGTCGCTGAAGCAGTTCAAAGGTCGAGAGAGGCGGGGGTGGATGCCGTCTGGCCGGGGTGTGATCTGGTCATCCAAACGGCACTTCAGAATATATCGGCCTTGTTATAAATTAATTGTCATTTTTCGGGAGAGCTTGCATGAATGTAAAAAAAATATTCCTCGGCCTGTGCCTGTTCTTAACTTCCTGCACTCCTTCCACCCCACTTACGGCTACCGTTCAGGTAGAACAGCAAGAGAAGCGCCCCAATATCGTTTTCATTCTCGCCGATGATATGGAGACAACTGCGCTTGAGTACATGCCGCAGACAATTGAACTTTTGGGTGGGCAAGGCGCCACATTCTCAAGATTTTATGTCAACAATTCCCTTTGCTGCCCTTCGCGGACAACAATTCTGCGTGGACAGTATATGCACAATACCTCCATTACTGGAAATAAACTTCCAACGGGCGGGTTCGATAAATTTTATCAACTGGGTCTTGAAAGTAACACCGTTCCTGTTTGGTTACAACAGGCAGGGTATCACACAGCCTTATTCGGTAAATATTTAAATGAATATCCCGGTTCGACCAAGCAGACGTACATCCCGCCAGGCTGGACGGAATGGTATGTGCCTGCCGCTGGAAACCCCTACAGAAACTTTAATTACACCCTGAATGAAAATGGCAACCTGGTGCAATATGGCGAATCTCCCGAAGATTATGCAACTGATGTCATCTCACGCAAGGCGCAGGATTTCATTGCAAGGAATGTAGAAGAAGGCATGCCTTTCTTTGCATTTGTTTCTGTTTTTGCGCCTCATACACCGAGCGCACCTGCTCCACGCCATGAGGGGTTTTATCAGAATCTCGAACTACCCCGATCACCATCTTTCGATGAAGCTGATATCAGCGACAAATCCCAAAGCTTCAACGAATTGGATAATCTTTCAGAAAAGGAAATTCGGAAGATGCATGACCTGTATCGCAAACGCGCCGAGTCTTTGTTGGCCGTGGATGAACTCGTAGCGGCGGTCGTGAAGCAGATTGAAGACCTTGGGCAGGCAGAAAATACCTATATCATTTTTTCCGCAGACAATGGATACCACATGGGGCAGCACCGGCTGGTACAGGGAAAGAACACCGGGTTTGAGGAGGATGTCAATGTACCCTTCCTCATCCGTGGACCGGGGATTCAGGCCAACACAGTCATTGATAAACTAGCCGGGAACGTAGACCTTGCGCCGACCTTTGCAGACATGGCAGGTGTGATCCCGCCGGATTTTGTGGATGGGCGTTCCCTATTACCGCTGTTCGATTCTTCCGCCTCCACCCCATGGAGGGAGGCGTATTTGCTTGAGCGAGGCGGAGGCGAAGCCGAAACCTTTTATTGGGACGCCACGGTTTCAAGGCGGCTTGACCCGGGTCTGCTCGAACCGTTCGACGTGGAAGGAAAGCCAAAGTACACCTGGCCTTTTGCATCTCCGTTTATTGGCATACGCACAGCTGAACATTGTTACCTCGAATTCGAAATCGGTGATGTGGAACTGTACGACATGGTCACTGATCCGTATCAACTGGAAAACATCGCATGGACAACAGCCCCAGAAACCTTGGCCATGTTCCACCAATGGGTGGAACGGCTCAAGACCTGCACAGGGCAAACCTGCCGCGAAGGCGAAAATGGCCAATAGACCCAGACAAGCATGATTCCAATTCGTTTTCACTATCATAAATTTGCCCATTGACGGCAGTCTTTCAAAAATGTAAACTTCGATATTCCAAACGGAGACGAAGGAGAGTAACGGTATGACCGGCAAGGCATCCACCGTAGGTAAGTTATTTAATGATCATCGGGGTGAAGGGCTATCGGATAATAGAAGCGCTGTTCATTCTCCTTCCGAATCAACCGAAGATGATTCCCTGCCAGGGGCACGCGCGGTTGACCGAACGCGAGAGCTGGCATGGCAGGGCCGCCATGTACAAGCGATCGAATTAGCGACCCAGGCGCTGGAACGGGGGGATCAATCCACAGACCGGCAAATGCAACTGCTTGACCAACGTGTTGATTCCTACATCGCCATCGGAAAATTCGAAGAAGCCGCCAACGACGCCGCCGCCATGACCCGCCTGGCAGAAACCGGCACAGATGAATTAAAAATACTGGCGCTTAACTGCAATGCCCTCGTGCAATTACGAGCCGGTGACTTGCAGGATGCGCTTCAAACGGCTACTCAGGCCATGCAAATGGGCAAAGCCATTCAGCCTGCCCAGCCGCACCTGCTGGCAAGAAGCCTATATCATTTGGGAGAGATCCAAAAGCTTATCAGTGACTATGAAACTGCCATTCAAACGGCGCAACAAGCTGTGGAGTTGTATCTAGGGGAAAATGATTATTCGGGGGCAGGACGCGCATGTCATATCATGGCTCCTTCCTATAATGTGCTTGGAAATGCAAAGGAGTCACGCCGGGCTGCGCAAAGGGCGCTTGAATTATGTCAGCAAGCCGGGGATCAGTATGGCATCGGCTGCGCCTTTAATTCGTTGAGCGCCACCGATACCGATATTGTCGACCGCCTGCAACATTATCAACTTGCCATTCAAGCCTTTGAAACTGCCGGATACTTGGAACGCCAGTCCACATCCACCGGAAATTTAGGCTTCACCTATGCCGCGCTTGGCTTGTACATGCATGCCCGGCGGTTAACCATCAAAGCCCTGCAAATGGATCGGGCCATGGGCAACAAACTCGGCCTGGCCTATTGGATCGAGAATCTATTCGACGTTGAACTGCGGCTGGGTAATATCGAGACCGCTCAAAGATTGTTACAGGAACTTTCCGAGCTGGTCCCTCAATTTGGCGACCCCAGAATGAACGCAAGCCTAAAGACAAATTACGCAATCCTGGCGCTGGCTGAAGGCCATTCCGTGGAGGCAATTCAGAATTGCAGGCAATCGGTCGAAGAGACTCGCCAGGCTGGGTTGGGGAATGAAAACGTACACCTTACCTATCTTGCCCAGGCTCATTTACAACATGGAGATCCCACCTCCGCATTGGAAGCCACCACCCGCGCCACAACCCTACATCGCGAGCAGGGCTATAAATTGCCCGATAGTTTTTCCTCGCAGGAAATTTGGTGGCGACATACCCAGGCTCTGTTTGCCAGCCAACAAGAGCCGGAAGCCCGGCTTGCCCTTGAACAAGCCCATGCCTTTTTACTTGAAGACATCGCCGGTGTGCGCGATGAAGGCCTGCGCCGCAATTACCTCAATAAAGTTGCATCCAACCGTGAGCTGTTAACCTTTTGGGTGCAGGATGGCCAAACCCACGCATTGCCGCAGGAAAAAATCTTTGCCCATCTCGCCGTCGAAACCAATGTTCGTGAACCCTTCAAACGTCTCACCGATACCGGCCTGCGTCTAAACGCCCTGCACGCCATCGCTGATATTCAAACCTTCATTGTGGAAGAAGCCATGGAGTTGAGCGGCGCCGAACGTGTTCTCTTTATTTTGGAGTCAGATGAAACCCGCAAGGTAGCTGCTTCTTTTCTGCCAACTGGAGAAGATGCCAAAACTTTGACCCACTCCATCGACGCTCTCCTCGCCCAGGCCCGCCTCACCCGCACCGTTCAACTGCTCCTGCCACCCGATCCTGAATCCAAAGCCGACAATTCAAAGTCGACCATCGTTGCCCCGCTCATCTCCCAGAACCAGATCCTCGGTTATCTCTACGCCGATATGGACTCGCTTTACGGTTTGTTTACCGAAGTCGACCGAGATATGCTGGGCATGCTTGCCAATCAGGCCGCCGTTGCCCTGGACAATGTCCGCTGGACGCAGGGACTTGAGGAAAAGGTGCGCGAGCGAACCGCCGAACTACATGCCCGCGTGGACGAACTGGCGATCCTCAACAGTGTGCAGGCCGGGCTGGCTTCCCAACTCGATGTAAAAGCCATTTATGAGCTGATCGGTGAACAGTTACGCAGTCTCTTTGACTCGCAAGCCATCTCCATCGTCTCGTTCGATATCGAACAGGATAAGCGTCATTATGAATATTTCCTCGAACAGGGTCAGCGTATCGACATCCCGGATGCGCCCATTCCTCCACTATCGAAATACATCATCCAAAATAAACAGCCGTTATTGATCAACGAGAATTTCAAAGCGCGCCTGGCTGAAATCGGCATTGAGTCGCGCACCCTGCCGGGTACCAAGCCGACCCAATCCATGCTGCGTATGCCCATCCTTGTCGACCATCAGGTGCGCGGCGTGATCGGCCTGGATAACATCGACCGCGAGAATGCTTTCAGCGATGCCGATGTGCGCCTGCTGACCACTCTGGCATCCTCCATGAGCGTAGCCCTCGAAAAAGCGCATCTTTACCAACAAGCCCAGGATGCCCGCGCCGTCGCTGATGCCGCCAGCCAGGCCAAGAGCGTCTTCCTGGCCAACATGAGTCATGAGTTACGCACGCCGCTTAACGCCATTATCGGTTTTACCCGCATCGTCCGCCGTAAAGCCGAAGGTTCTCTTCCGGAAAAACAACTTGAGAATTTGGATAAGGTCCTCAACAGCGGCGAACATCTGCTGGGCCTCATAAATGCCGTCCTTGATATTGCCAAGATCGAAGCCGGCCGCATGGATGTTCATGCCGCCAACTTCAACCTGAACGCCCTGCTGGAACAATGTGCGAATATCGTCCAACCCTTGCTGAAACCGACGGTACAGATCGAAAAACAGATCGGTGATACACCATTGATGATCCATTCGGATCAGGAGAAGATCAAGCAGATCGTGTTGAACCTGCTCAGCAATGCCGCCAAGTTCACACATGCAGGCCAGGTGGTGCTCTCAGCCACCGAGGTGGAAGCCGGAGAAAACCGCCCAGGCCAGGTCCATATTCTGGTAACAGATACAGGTATCGGCATCAGCGAGGAGGCGATGGGTCGCATCTTCGGAGAATTTCAGCAGGCGGATTCCAGCACCACCCGCGAATACGGCGGCACGGGCTTGGGTCTTACCATCAGCCGCAATCTTGCCCGTCTGCTGGGCGGCGAATTGACTGCCTCCAGTGAGTTGGGGAAAGGTTCCATCTTCACGCTTGCCCTGCCCATTGCCCATCCAAACCCATCCAGGAGTGATTCATGAAAACCGTTCTGATCGTGGAAGATACCGAACTGAACATCGACCTTATCACCCAACTATTGGAAGATGATTACAAACTCCTTGTAGCACGGGACGGCATTGAAGGCGTTTCAATGGCAACGGAATACAACCCGGACCTGATCCTGATGGATATATCCCTGCCGATTCTCGATGGCTACGAAGCCACACGCACCATCCGCAAAACCAGACCAACTCTGCCCATCATCGGCCTGTCGGCGCACGCCATGGAAGGCCACGAACAAAAGGCAAAGGATGCAGGTTGTAATGATTACCTGACCAAACCCGTGGATGATCGGCTCTTATTCAATATGTTGAAAAAATATCTGGGCGAATAGGAATTATTTTTATGGTGAAGAAAGAAGAAAGAATGAAGAAAGCGGAATCCCCAACTCTGACTCACATCCGCGAATTAGCGTGGACGGGTCAGCACGCGGCGGCAATTGATTCAGCGACAGAG
>DAOQPR010000163.1:0-6835 GCA_035333265.1 Anaerolineales bacterium | reverse complement strand
GCCTGGGTCATGCCTGTATCTGCAACTACCTGCTCATCGGTAGATGCTCCACCACAAGCAGAGAGGAATGCAATGATCAAAAGACTGAGCAGAAATTTTTTATTAAACTTCATGTAGAAAACCTCACTTTTCCTGCTGATAATTGTAAATGAGATTTTCCATCCACGTTTACGGCTGTGTTTTGATTCCCAAATTTTCAGCACGAACTTTTAAGGCAGCGATCAAACTGTTATAGTCTCGCTCTTTCTGTTCTTCCCGGCCAAAGTAATCCACATACTGATATTTTTTTAAGATCTGTGGAACTTCGCAGTCATTGAGGCGAATCGGAATGATAAAGATCGTCCCATCAGGTTTTTCGGCGGCGGTATCGAGCGCAAGTTTAATCTCTTTTTGAAAAAACCCCTCTGAAGCTACGGCAACCTTCGAAAGCATAATGATAACGGCATGAGAATTGCGGACGCCGGTCGTGACCAGCTCCTCCCAAACCTGGCCGGGCAGGATGTCTTCTTCGTCGAACCAGGGGTCGATCCAGCCTTCGGATTTTAATTTTTCTGCGAAATCGCGGGCAGAAGTCTGGTTCAATTTGGAATAGGAAAGAAATGGAATAAGTTTTTTCCTGGATGATTCTTCACCGCGTTTATTCGATGTCCCAGCTGTTGATTCGTGCGGCATGATGTTGGCTCCGTTTTTTATTTTTCGGGATTATACCCGTTTCCTACTCAAACCCTTTGGGAACTTCTGCATAGACTCCGCGCATTTCCGGCGGAAGTTCTTTTGCAAGGGCGAACATGACTCGATCCATGAGGGCAAGCGGGGTCTCTGCAGGTTTCGGCAATATAGGTTGCAGGATCTTGATGGTCACCAGCGTGCGGCGCGGGAAGTGTTTGAAAAAGTTATCGGTGCCGATCACAGCCATGGGGATGATGGGACAACCCGCGTCCAGGGTGAGGCGGGCGGAGCCGGTCCTGGCGACGCGTAATCCCTTTCCCTGTGAGCGGGTTCCTTCGGGGAACATACCGAGGACTTGCCCATGTTCAAGGACGCGTGCGGCGTGGCGAAGCGCCCACTCATCCTTTTCACCGCGATGGACAGGAAAGGCACCCAGGTCTCGAATGGCAGCCTCGAAAATGGGGATTTTGAAGAGGCTAGCCTTGCCCATGAAGAAGATCGGACGCGGAATGCTTAATTGCATTGGGATGACATCGAAATTGGTGACATGATTAGCTGCAAGTACGACCGGGCCGTCGGTGGGCAGGTTTTCGGCTCCTTGAACTTCCAATTTCATGATGGTTTTAAAAAGGCTGCCGAGCATAAACACGACAAATTTACGAAATGGCGTGGTTTGAAAGGAGAAATTTAATTTATCGCGCGGGTCTAGGAATGTGACTTCTGTCAAGATGACATCTCCCAATGTTGGGATTATACTTGGAAACGTTTTGAGAAAAACAGCAGATACCTACAGGGTCTGGCTTACTACACATATAACCCTAGGAGCACAAAATGGACACTACAATTGAAAGCATTTCCGCGTTGGAAGTTTTAGACTCACGTGGTAACCCCACTGTAGAGGTGGAAGTTTTATTGATGGATGGTTCGTGGGGCCGCGCCGCGGTTCCTTCGGGCGCATCTACGGGCGAGCATGAAGCGCTGGAAATGCGCGACGGCGATAAGAAGCGCTACCTTGGCAAGGGTGTTGCGAATGCAGTGGCAAACGTTAACGGTGTAATCGCTGAGTCGCTTTTCGGCTGGGATGCCTCGGATCAGAAGGGCATCGATGCCGAGATGCTGGCAATGGACGGCACGCATAACAAATCGAAACTGGGCGCTAATGCAATTTTGGGTGTGAGTTTGGCCGTGGCCAAAGCGGCGGCGAATTCTTTTGGGATGCCGTTGTATCGCTATCTCGGCGGCGTGTATGCGCATGTGCTGCCCGTGCCGATGATGAATATTATGAACGGCGGCGCACATACCAGCTGGCAAAGTACCGACATGCAGGAGTTCATGGTCATGCCGTTTGGCGCGCCGACCTTTTCCGAAGGCCTGCGCTGGGGTGCGGAAATATATCATGCACTCAAGTCAGTGTTGAAGGAAAAAGGCTATGGTACCCTGGTGGGCGATGAAGGCGGATACGCGCCTTCGCTCAAGGCGAATAATGAAGCCCTGGAATTGATCCTTGCGGCGGTTGAAAAAGCGGGCTTCAAGGCAGGGCGCGGCGAACAGGTTGCCATTGCACTCGACCCGGCCGCTTCTGAACTGTATGATGAAAAGACCAAGAAGTACAACTTGCGCAAAGAAGGCAAGGAATTGACAGGCGAGCAAATGGTGGAATTCTGGGCCAAGTGGGTCAAGGATTACCCCATCGTTTCAATTGAAGACGGTCTTGCGCAAGATGATTGGGATGCCTGGAAACTATTGGTCAATACGATTGGCGATAAATGCCAGGTCGTTGGCGATGATCTTCTGGTCACCAACCCGGAACGTGTGCGTCGCGCCATTAAGGAAAATGCGGCCAATGCATTGCTGGTAAAGGTGAATCAGATCGGTTCACTTACCGAAACAATTGAAGCTGTGGATCTGTGCCAGCGAGCAGGCTGGCGAGCGATCTCTTCGCATCGCTCGGGTGAGACGGAAGACGCCACCATTGCGGACCTGGCCGTTGCGCTCAACGCTGGACAGATCAAGACCGGCGCTCCGGCCCGCTCGGACCGGGTTGCCAAATACAATCAGCTTCTGCGTATTGAAGCGGAACTGGGCGATACGGCCAAATATGCCGGTTGGGATGCATTGAAGGTAAAGTAGAATTTTCGGCGACGATCACGCCTGAGAAATTGAATCAGGCCCAATGTCTGTTATGAAGCGGATGTTGGGTCTGATTTTTTACGTTGACAAGCGTTCCTAAATCGATATAATTTGTTCGTTGCACCAACATACTAATTCCTATGATTCAAAAACACCCTGCTGATCAAGCCTTTGTCCGTGCGACCAACCTCTCTCAGGTACTACGCCTCATTCATAGTCAATCTCCATTGTCACGCGCCCAACTGGCGGCAATTACCAGGCTGAACAAGTCAACTGTCTCCAGTTTGGTGGATGAATTGATCGAACTTGGGCTTGTGCATGAAACAGGAAGCAATATTGGGGGGACAGGCCGCCCGGCCACTTTGTTGGAGATCGATCCACAAGCTGGCAACATCATTGGGGTTGAATTTGGGGTGGACTTTGTATCCGTGGCTGTCACCGATATTCTTGGAAATATCATCTGGCGCAGGCGTGAAGATGCCGACCCAACTGGCGATCAGGACAAAATGATCAACCAGACCCTGGTGATCGTGAAGGATGCGATCGCTGCCGGAAAACGTAAGGGGTACAAGTTTTTAGGTCTTGGAATGACCGCTCCGGGAACTGTGGACTTAAAGAAGGGGACCATGATCTTTTCGCCCAATCTGCATTGGCATAATGTTCCCTTTGTAAAGATATTTTCAGAGAGTACGAAATTAAAAGTGTTCATTGAGAACGATGCGAACGCAGCCGCCATTGCGGAGCATTCATTTGGGACAGCCCGGCAATGCGAAGATTTTCTATTCGTTTTTGCCGGGGTCGGTATTGGCGGAGGGTTGTTTCTAAACGGTAAACTGTATCGCGGCAAGAATGGGTATGCAGGAGAGATCGGTCACTCCCCCATCATGGCCGAGCCGTCGCAAAATGTGTGTCATTGTGGAAATCGCGGATGCTGGGAAACATACGCCAATCAATATTCAATCATTCAACGTGTGCAGGCGCGGCTGGAAGTAAGGCGTTCCAGTATCATCCCAAAATTAATGGCAGAACAGAACCTGCCGATGGGGATTCCACTGATTAAACAGGCAGCCGATGCCGGTGACCGGGAGGCGATCGACTCCTTTCGTGAGGCCGGGTTGGCAATGGGCCAGGGGTTGGCCGGGTTGATCAACATTTTCAACCCTGAGAAGATCATCATTGGCGGACCCTTGAGCATTGCCGGGGAGTATATGCTCCCGGCGATCAAAGAGACGGTCAATCAACATGCCATGCCGGGTATTGTGCCGCAGGCCGAGATCAGCCTGTCTCCATTTGGGCCGGATGCCAGTTTGATCGGAGCCGTTGCGATCGTCGTGGATGATTTGTTGTCGTATCCAACAAATACAGAAAAAAAATGACCCCAGTTCAGATACAGATAAAGATGGCAGGCCTTTGGTTTCCATCTCTATTCCTGTATAATCTGTCGGCAGGAAAACTCACCATCAGGAGTTAATCGATGAACTCTTCCATTTTGGAAATGAGAAATATCTCCAAGGAATTCCCTGGAGTTAAAGCGCTCGATAATGTCAGTTTTACGGTGGCAAAAGGAGAAATTCATTGCCTGGTCGGTGAAAATGGTGCGGGAAAATCAACGTTGATGAAAGTATTGAGTGGAGTGTACCCGCACGGCAGCTACAACGGGGATATTCTTTTCAATGGCGAGGTGCAGCAATTTCGTCACATCAGCGACAGTGAAAGAGTTGGAATTGCCATCATCTATCAGGAACTCGCTTTGGTTCCTGAAATGACCGTCTTTGAAAATATTTTTCTGGGACATGAAATCAAAAGAAACAATATTGTCGATTGGAATGAAACCATTAAACAAGCCGGGGAAATGCTTAAGAAGGTCAACCTCGATATCAACCCGGCTGTCAAAGTAAAGGAACTGGGCATTGGCAAACAACAGCTAGTGGAAATTGCCAAGGCTCTGAGTAAAGACGTCAAATTGCTTATTCTGGATGAACCAACATCCTCCCTCAACGAAAAAGACAGCGAAAATTTACTGCAATTGCTGCGTGACTTGAAAAGCCACGGTGTGACCAGCATCATGATCAGTCACAAATTAAAAGAAGTCATTGCCATTGCAGATTCCATTACAGTTCTTCGAGACGGCAAGACCATTTGTACATTAAGCGCCCAGGCCGGTGAAATATCCGAAGGTGTCCTCATCAAGAACATGGTTGGCCGGGAAATCAATAATATCTATCCGCCCAGAAAACATGTCCCCACTCAGGATGTTATTCTAGAGGTGAAAAACTGGAACGCCCGAAACCCTGCAACTGGCAGAGATATTTTGAAAGACGTCAATATCAGGGTAAATCGTGGTGAGATCGTTGGCCTCGCTGGGTTGATCGGCTCCGGGCGTACCGAATTCGCGTTGAGCATTTTTGGAAACCCTGGAAAATACCAGATCCACGGCGACTTGTACCTCGATGGCTCACAACGTTCCTTCAATCATCCCGAAGAGGCGATCCGTTCCGGCTTATCCTACGTGTCGGAAGACCGCAAAGGCAATGGTTTGATCCTAATTCAGGACGTCAAACAGAATATTTCACTTGCCAACCTGAAAGAATTGACAAAAAGCCTCGTTGTGGACAGTAATGCCGAGATCATGGTTGCCAACAAATACAAGACCGATCTCAACATCAAAACTCCCACCATCGAACAAAAAGTTTCCAACCTTAGCGGTGGAAACCAGCAAAAGGTTTGCCTTGGAAAATGGCTGTTCGTCAAACCGAATATTCTCATTCTCGACGAACCTACACGCGGCATCGATGTAGGCGCCAAGTACGAGATTTACACCATTATGCGTGACCTTGTACAACAGGGCATGAGCATTATCATGATCTCATCGGAATTACCGGAGATTCTGGGAATGAGCGATAGAATCTATATTGTGGCTTCGGGCAGAATTGCCGGAGAACTCCAGGCGCAGGAAGCCACACAAGAAAAGATCATGCAACTCGCAACAAACTAGGAGAAAACCCATGACCTTCTTTAGCACAACTCGTAAGTTGCTGCAACAAAATATCCGCGAATATGGCATGTACATTGCCTTGTTCGTCATCATGATCATCTTCACCATCACAACAGAAGGCACCTTTCTATCCTCCAGAAATATTGTGAACCTGGTCAACCAAACTGGTTATATTGCTGTCCTTGCCATTGGCATGACGCTGGTCATCATCATTCGCCATATCGATCTATCGGTGGGCTTCCTGGCTGGGTTCCTCGGCGCGATTGCCGCCATTGCCATGGCCGACCCTAAAGTGGTCGCCGCGGGGATGAATCTTCCGGTGTATATCGTAATCCCAATGACGCTTGTGCTTGGTATTCTGGCCGGTCTCATCACAGCCTTCCTTGTAGCCCAAATGAAGATTCCCTCCTTCGTGGCTTCGCTGGCTGGTTGGTTGATCTATCGCGGGGCAATCCTGGTCGTCACGGAAAGCACTGGTACGATCATCATCGACGATGATGCCTTCAACGCCATTGGTAACGGTTTCATTCCAGATATTCCCGATATTGGCATCCTACCCGGCGTGCATAAATTAACCCTTTTACTCGGTCTGGTAGCCATCATAATTATGATTTTTAGCGAAATCAATGACCGCCGCAAAAAATTGTCTTATGACTTTGAAGTCCTCCCCATGTCATTGTTCGTTCTCAAACTGGTTTTCTCCTCAGCGATCATCGGCAGCATTACCTGGATTCTGGCCGGATATCAAGGGCTCTCCTGGACAGCCGTTGTTATGCTGGTCGTCACTCTCATTTACCACTTTATGATGTCACAGACCGTCCTGGGCAGGCATATCTATGCCGTTGGTGGCAACCCGGATGCAGCCGAGTTAAGCGGCATTAGCGTGAAGCGTCTCATCTATGTCGTATTCGGGTCGATGGGAATGCTCTCGGCTCTCTCTGGAATTTTATTTGCCTCGCGCCTCCAGTCAGCCACAACCACAGCCGGAAACTTGTTCGAATTGGACGCCATCGCCGCCGCGTACGTCGGAGGCGTTTCAGC
>DAOQPR010000162.1:0-6884 GCA_035333265.1 Anaerolineales bacterium | reverse complement strand
AAGCCCCTGCCAGAGCAGGAATATTTTCTAAAAACTATTTCGGTCGACTACTTAGTTGCAGCAGAGTGATCTTCAGAGAGGTCCAAGGCCTCTTCAGAATACAGAAATCCATCCGGTTTGTTTGAGCATGCCATGCATCAAAGACGGTGGGATGGGGTTCTTTCCACATGATGTATAATTTCATTACAGGAGACTCTTAATGTCCTTCAATTTATCTTTGGAAAATAAAGTTGCCCTCGTTACGGGCGGTTCGCGCGGCATTGGCCGGGCGATCGCTCTTGAATTCGCAGGACGCGGCGCCGCAGTCGTGGTCAACTACAATAAATCTCCCGAAGCCGCCGAGGAAGTGGTAAAACAAATTCAGGCGTCTGGCGGGAAAGCTGCCGCCTTCCAGGCGGATGTCTCCGACTTCAAGCAGGCGGAGGCGCTGGTCAAGTTCACCATCGATACCTTCGGCGACTTGAGCATTCTGGTGAACAACGCAGGCATCACCCGCGATCAATTGATCATGATGATGCCCGAATCCGATTGGGACGCTGTGTTGAGCACCAATTTGAAGAGCACCTTCAATTGCTCGAAGGCGGCCGTCAAACATATGATGCGCAAACGCGTCGGGCGCATCATCAACATTGCCTCGGTCGCCGGGCAGATGGGCAACCCCGGTCAGACGAATTATTCCGCCTCCAAGGGCGGGCAGATCGCCTTTACCAAAGCCCTGGCGCGTGAAGTTGCCGCACGCAATATCACCGTCAACGCGATTGCGCCGGGATTTGTCGATACCGAGATCCTCGATGCCATGACTCCCGAAGCGCTTGAGGTCGCCCTGAAAATGGTGCCGCTAGCCCGCAAGGGAAAACCGGAAGAGATCGCCTTTACGGCCGCATTTCTCGCCTCGGATGGTTCGGCCTATATCACCGGCCAGACCATTGGCGTGGATGGCGGCATGGCAATGATGTAATGAATGGAGCAGGAATGAGCGAAGAAACCCAAGGCAAGACCACCGTATCCCCCGAAGTGTTGACCACCATTGCACGTCTTTCCGCATTGGAAGTGCCCGGCGTCAGCCGCCTGGCGCCGATCCCCGGCGGGGTGAATCGACTCTTTCGGCGGGGAACAGGCGACGGCGTGAGAATTGAGGCGAAGGATAATCTGGTCAATGCCGACCTGTATCTGATCCTCAAGGATAATGTGAACATTCGCGAAGTCAGCCGGAACATCCAGCAAAATGTGACCCGCGCCATCCAGGAGATGGTCGGCTTCGATGTGGGCGAAGTGAATATTCATATCGAAGATATTGACTTCGCAGAGGCAGACGAGGCCTAACATCCCATGAAACCCCGCAGTCAGGCCCGTTCCATTGCTTTACAGGTTTTATATGAGACCGATCTTTCTTCGCATCTCCCCGGCGATGTCCTTCAAACCCGCCTGGAGGAGACCAACCTTCCGCCAGAGCTAGCCGAGTTTGCGCGAAAGATCATTTTTGGAGTGCTGCCCCTGCGTGAACCGCTCGACCGGGTGATCGCCAAATATGCGCCCGAATGGCCTCTCGATCAGATCGCCGCGATCGACCGCAATATTTTGCGCATGGCCTGTTGGGAATTCGCCATTTCGCGTGAAACGCCGGTCAAGGTTGCCATCAACGAAGCCGTGGAGCTGGCCAAGACCTTTGGGTCTGATTCCACGGCGCGCTTTGTCAATGGTGTGCTCGGAACATTGGTGGAACATACGGAAGAAATTTACCAAATTCTGAGCGATGAAATCTCTCAAGAATCGAAACTGGAATCATAAGCATGGAAATTCTCGGCATTGGAATGCCTGAGCTCATTTTTGTCATTATTATCGCCCTGATCATCCTTGGCCCCAGGGATATGCAAAAGGCCGGGCGAACGATCGGAAAATTCCTGCGCAACCTCATTACGTCGGATGGATGGAAGATCTTTCAACAGACCTCGCGTGAGCTGCGCACTCTGCCCAATAAGTTGATGCGTGAAGCCAATGATGAGGTGCAGAAGATCAACAAGGATATTGCGAAGGATCTCAACCCTGCGACCCCGGCCTCTCCGTCGATCACGCCTCCGCGCTCCCAGCCGTACTCTGCTGCGTCCTTTCAATCCAAGCCTGCCAAGCCTGTAGAGAACAGCATCGCACCCACTACTCCCCAGCAACCCAAAGAATCCGAAAGCGACCCAACGAACAATGCGTAAGTTTTTTCAGGGCGTATGGCGGGTGATCAGTTTCCCCTTCCGCCTGGTCTTCAATATTATCGCGTTTCCATTCCGGGCAATCGGCCGGTTCAACACGTTCCTCAATACCGAGCCTGATGAACACCCCATTACCGAGATCTTTGCCGATATCGTCACCCAAAAGGAAACCCGCGATATGCTGTGGGATCAGGTGGATGCCTTCCGAATGCATCTGCTGCGGGCTGTCCTTGCGCTGACGATCACCGTGCTCATTTCCTTTACATTCAGCCGCAACCTGGCATTTCTGCTTGCCAGGCCTCTTGGCGCAGAAATGAGCCTTGAGACCATCGAGATCACGGAAGGTATCGGCATCTTCATGAAGGTTGCGCTCATGTCGGGGATCGCGCTCGCGTTACCCTATATTATTTTTGAAGCCTGGCTGTTCGCAGCGCCAGGGTTAAGACCCAGGGAAAAAAAGTATGGGTTGATCGGTATTCCCTTTGCCACGCTGTTATTTATTAGCGGGGCGGTCTTTACATTCTATATTCTTCCGGCTGCGTTTGGCGCGATCAGGCAGTTCAACGACTATATGGGGTTTGTTACAAAATGGACGCCAAACTCATATTATAGTTTTGTCACCAACCTGATGGTATGGATGGGAGTCTTTTTTGAATTCCCGCTGGTGATCTATGTGCTGACTTCGATGGGTCTCGTCCAGCCGAAATTCCTGGCCGAACAGTGGCGGCTGGCCGTGGTCATCATTTCCATTTTGGCGGCGGCTGTTACGCCCACGGTTGACCCGGTCAACATGGGGTTGGTGATGGCGCCGATGATCCTCCTATACTTCATCAGCATCGGCTTGAGCTATGTCGCCTACGCCGGGCGAAGTCAGAACAAGACCGGGGAGTTGGATCAGGCTGGTGATGAAGGGGCAGGCTAGCACCCAAATAACTTAAACATGTTGTTTGGGCACAAGGGCGCGGCTCGAAGCGTCCCGTTCAATTAAGGAGAAGAGAATGAACAGGTTATCATCCCTATCACGCCGCCTGTTTCTCGCGGCGAGCGTTTTTGCCTTTGTGCTTCAGGCATGTACGCTGACCCTGTTTGAAAATCCATTTGGTTCCATTTCAACAACAGCCACTCCTGGTGCGGTCATTGCAACCAATACGCCGTACCCGGTGGCGCAAACGACCTTCGTCGTCACCCTGCCGGAAGCGCTCCAACCGGGTGAGACACTGGTGCTGGCCGTGATCGATGAAGTGACCGGGGCGAACACGAACGTCACTCAATATCCCATGACGCCGCGCGACTCGTTGACCTATGCCGGTACGCTGGCTGTTCCCTATAATTCCGTTGTCAAATATCGTTATATGCGCATCGGCCCCGGGCAGGTGGTGGAAGATACGACCCTCGGCACAGCCATTCGCTATCGAATGTATTTTGCCGCCGGGCCGGGTGAAGTGCGCGACATCATCGGTGGTTGGAGCGGAAAAACCCTCCAGGTTGCCTCGGGCACGATCCTGGGTCAGGTCTTCAATGCTGATACCAATACACCGGTTCCGAACATCCTGGTGACGGCAGGCGGGGTTCAACACCTCACCGATTCGTTCGGGCGTTTCGAATTGGGCGGGCTGGCGGTTGGCACACATCAATTGGTGGCCTACAGCCTGGACGGATTCTATGTGCCCTTTGAGCAAGGCGCCGTGGTCAGCGGCGGAAGCACAACCATTGTTGACCTGCGCATCAAGCCGACCCGTTTGGTGAATGTGACCTTTGTCGTATCGGTTCCGCAAAATACCGTGCCAGGTGTGCCGGTGCGCATCGCTGGAAACCTGCTTCAATTGGGCAATGCCTTTGCCGACCTTCAAGGCGGTATCAATACGGTGCCAGACCGAATGCCCATCCTCAGCCTGCAAGCGGATGGCCGATATGCCATGACCATGGGGCTGCCGGTCGGCACATACATTCAATATAAATACACCCTCGGCGATGGCTTCTGGAACGCCGAGCATAAACCCGGCGGCGAGTGGCTGCTGCGTGAATTCATCGTCCCCGGGCAGGATACCACCATTCAGGACTCGGTTGCCTCCTGGCAGGCCACCCAGGAATCAGCGCCCATCTTATATGAAGTCACCGCGCCTTCCGTCACGCCGCCCGGTGATATTGTCTATATCCAATTCAATGCCTTCGGCTGGACGGAGCCCGTCCCCATGTGGCCGTTGGGCAATAACCGTTGGGCCTATAAACTTTACAGTCCGTTGAACTTTTTCGGGAATGTGATTTATCGCTATTGTCGTAATGGTCAATGCGGCAGCGCCGACGATAACCAAACTGTCGGCCCGGCTCCAACCGGGCGGCAATCCACCACCAGTATCCTGGACCAGGATATTCAGGATGGGGTCAACTCCTGGAAGTGGTATGAAAACCCCGAAACCTATCCGCTGGTTGGTAATGCCATCACGCCGCGCTCGGCTGGCTTCGTGGCAGGGGTCGAATATCAGGATGCCTATCGTCCCAATTATTCATACTATGCGCCGCAAGCCTATGCGAACACAAAGGCTCTTGGTGCGAACCTCGCGATCTTCAGCCCCAGTTGGACGTTTTCCAGCATTTCACCGCTGCGCTTCGGAACCGTACCCGGCCAGGACCCGCTTTGGATCGACAGTGCGATCATGATCTCACAGGCGCGCACCCTGGGTCTGAATGCAGCCATCTTCCCAACGCCTCATTTCCCGCCCGCGCCTGATACAGCAACCCCGGCCAGTGCCGCCTTTTGGAAAAACGCCCCGCGCGATGCCGCCTGGTGGCAAAACTTTTTTACAAGATACCGTGCCTTTCTGGTCAACTACGCCGACCTTGCCAATCAAACCGGGGCGCAATCCATCATCCTCGGCGGAGATTGGATCACCCCCGCCCTGCCCGGTGGAACGCTCAGTGATGGCACATCATCCAATGTTCCGGCGGATGCCGAGGCGCAGTGGCGTGCCATTATTCAGGATGTCCGCTCACGTTTTAAAGGTCAGGTCTTCTGGGCCATGCCGTATTCCAAGGCTGGCTTCCAATCGCCGGTAAATTTCATCCGCGATGTGGATGCCATCTATCTCCTGTGGTCGGTCCCGGTGGCAACCAGCCAAACCGCCACCAAAACCGATTATGCCAATGAGGTCGGCCGCCTGTTGGACACCGAAGTTCAGCCAATGACCAACCTGCTGGGGAAACCGCTGATCATTGCGGCTGCGTATCCTTCTGCTTCCGGTGCGGCCAGCGGATGTATCTCCAACGGCGCTGGTGGTTGTGTGGATTTCCCGGCCCTCTCCATGCCCAATGCCGATATTCCCGCTGTGGGCTTGAATTTACAAACCCAGGCAGATATTTATGAAGCCATGTTGATCGCCATCAACTCGCGTCCGTGGGTTGCTGGGTTCGTCAGCCGCGGATATTTCATGCCGGTGGCTTTGCAGGATAAATCCACTTCCATTCATAGCAAGCCAGCCGCAGATGTGTTGTGGTATTGGTTCCCAAGAATGTTGGGAACCATAAAATAGGTTGTACTCACGGAGTTCAACGCTAATTGAGGTTGAACTCCTTATTTTTTCAATTTGGAGGAGTTATGCGAAAGTCAGGCAAAATGCTAGGTCGAATACTCATCGGCGTTTTGATCGTCGTTGTAGTGGTGGCTTCGGCGGGGTTATTCTATTTCAAAGGATATTTGCCAAATACAGTGGCAAAAGAATCTTTTCCACAGATCGAGGGTGAAATTCAAGTGACAGGACTGAATGGTCCAGTGGATGTCTATCGCGACCAGATGGGCATTCCGCACATCTATGCCACCAGCACACATGACCTGTTCTTTGCGCAGGGATACGTCCACGCGCAGGAGCGTTTCTGGCAAATGGACTCGTGGCGGCACATTGGCTCGGGTGAACTTTCCAAAATGTTCGGCAAGGGCCAGGTGGAAACCGACACTTTTCTACGGACACTGGGCTGGCGCAAAACCGCCGAAGCCGAATGGGAACAACTTAGCCCTGATTCACGCGCCATCCTTGAAGCCTATAGCGAAGGGGTCAACGCGTATCTCAAAGATCATCACGACACCGCCCTCAGCCTGGAATATGCCATCCTTGGTCTGCTCAGCCCCGATTACGAGATCGAGGCGTGGACTCCCATCCATTCACTCACCTGGGGCAAGGCCATGGCCTGGGACCTGCGCGGCAACATGGGCGAGGAGATCGAACGAGCTAAGCTGTTAAAAGTCTTCACCCCCGAACAGGTTTCCCAACTTTATCCAGATTACCCCGAGGATCATCCGGTCATCGTAAATGAGATCCCTCTCGAAGGCCAGGCATCGACTTCTTCCGTTCCCTCCGGGCTTGCACCGTTCGACTATTCGACACTTGATCTTGATTCTCTCTCGCACAACGCCTCATTGCTGGACCCGGTTCTTGGCAAACTCGGCGATGGGGTGGGGTCAAACTCCTGGGCGGTTTCCGGCAAAATGACCGATACTGGCATGCCCTACCTCTCCAACGACCCGCACCTTGGAAGCCAGATGCCATCCATTTGGTTTCAGGTCGGTCTGCATTGTGTGGAAAAATCTGCTGATTGTCCCTTTGAAGTGGCGGGCTTTTCATTTGCTGGGGTACCCGGTGTGATCATTGGTCATAACGACAAGATCGCCTGGGGGTTTACCAATACAGGCCC
>DAOQPR010000161.1:0-6925 GCA_035333265.1 Anaerolineales bacterium | reverse complement strand
AGCGAAGAAGAAGCCACCACCATGGTCGTCTCCGGCTTCATTGAACCGCTCGTCAAAGAACTGCCGATGGAATACGCCGTCGAAATGAACCGCTTGATCCAACTTCAAATGGAAGGCTCTATTGGGTAGGACAAACTTAAGTTTGTCCTACAGGAATTAGCATGCAAGAAAAACCAAAAGTAACCGTATCAAGAGGAAGACGCGCCGACACGAGCGCGAAGGAATTTAACTTTACGCAGGCAGACGTTCCCTCCGCGAACGGACTCGCCTCTTTCCGCGCCGGAGCCTGGGATGTGTACTCCAAGCAGTCTCTCCCCGACACCGCGCTCGAAGCCTGGCGTCGCACTGACCTGCGCCTCCTGCCCGCGCCGGATTTCAAACTTCCCAAAGCAGGTGCGTTCGAAGATTTGCCAGTCGTCCCCGATGAATTGCTCAAGCCGCTCACCGGCGAACAACACGGTGGACAGATCACTCTGCTCCCCGGCGGCTCCAAAGTGGACTTGGATGAAGCGCTCGCTAAAAAAGGCGTGGTCTTCACCGACTTCCGCACCGCTGAAAAGAATCATTCTGACCTGCTCAAGAAATTGGTCGGTCAGATCGTCAAACCGGAAGATGGCAAATTTGCCGCGCTGGCTTCGGCGCTTTCTGAAAATGGCGTTTTGCTCTACGTTCCCAAAGGTGTTGAAGTGGAATATCCGCTTCACTCCGTGCTGTGGGGACCGGGGGCAGACCTCGCGCATTTCTCGCACCTCCTCGTCTACGTGGAAGACGGCGCATCTGTGACCTACGTCCACGAAGCGGCGTCGCCGGATGAAACCGGTCATGCCATGCACGCGGGCATCGTTGAAATTTATGTCGGCAAAGACGCCAACCTGCGCTTTGTGGAATTGCAATCGTGGGGCAGGCATGTCTGGAACTTCAGCCACGAACGCGCCCAGGTGAATCGCGGTGGCAACCTCGACTGGATCTTCGGCGCGGTCGGTTCGCGTCTGACCAAGAACTTCTCTGATCTTGATCTGATCGGTGAAGGAGCACAGGGACGCATGTCTGGCTTCTACTTTACCGATGGAACCCAGCATCTCGACCATGACACCCAGCAGAATCACATGGCTCCGCACTGCACCAGCGACCTGCTTTTCAAAGGCGCATTAAAAGGAAAGAGCCGCTCTGTATGGCAGGGCATGATCTACGTCGCGCCCGGCGCGCAGAAGACCGACGGCTATCAGGCCAACCGCAACCTCGTCCTCGATGACCAGGCGCGTGCAGATTCGATCCCCGGCCTGGAAATTCTGGCAGACGATGTGCGCTGTACACATGGCGCAACCGTTGGTAAACTAGAGCAGGAACCCCTGTTCTATCTCAAATCACGTGGAATTCCCCAAAAGGAAGCCGAGCAATTGGTCGTGGAAGGTTTCTTCGACCCGATCATGCAGCGCATCCCGTTCGAAGGTGTGCGTGAACGCTTTCAGCAGGCGATCCAGATCAAGTTAACAGCGTAGTTTTTTTACTCTCGCTGGGGTCAGCCCCAGCGAGGGCATTGTAAGTGTAGGATCATGCCTGAAGTGTTGAAACAGGTATCCATTAAGTATGAGGCGGAGGGCGTCTCAATTTGAGTTGAGGATGTGAAGCATGGCGATAAAATCAAAAGTAAAATCGAAACCGGCAGTGAGATCCAGTTCAGTGAAGGCCAAATCAACCGCTAAAAAAGGGACGGTCAAGGCCAAAGCTACACGTACTAAGTCATCCGCGAGAAATGTCAAATTGATTGCCAAACCGGCAATAAAGAGTAAAACAGCCAAGCCTTCTACAGGTTCTGGAACGGTGGAAATAACCCGTTCGATCAACTTGACCACCCAGATCCGGCGTCCGGCATCTGAAAAGCGCCGCAACGATGGAAGCGGTGGAAATCAGTTTAACTTTATGAAAGCGCCGCGCCCCGACTTTGCATTTGAAGTGGGGGATAACGTGGAAGTGTTCTGCGACCATGAAAAGGGACGCGAACGTGTACGCGGCTGGATCAAGGGCATTGTGGTGCAGGTGGATAACAAGATGGTGGCTGTGCAGTTCCGCTCGAATGTCTTTCTGACAGATGGCTGGATGGTGCCTGACCGCATCCTTTGGTATCCGCTCAACTCCGAGCATATCCGCCCGGTGACCACGGGTGGAAAGAAACCTGTATATAAGAAAGACCTGCTCCCGGATTATTAATCGGCAGTTTTTCCCATGTCTCTCCATGTAAACGAAATTCGCAAAGACTTTCCCATTTTACAACGCGAAACCCGGGATGGGGTTCGCGTTGTTTATTTGGATTCCACAGCCACCTCGCAGAAACCGACCCAGGTGATCGAGGCGATGAACGATTATTATCGCCGTTCGAATGCGAACATCCACCGCGGTGTGCATACACTGGCGGAAGAGGCGACGTCTTTATATGAAGGCGCGCGTGAAAAGGTGGCAACGTTTATTAACGCGGCTTCCCCGCGCGAGGTCATTTACACGCGCAACACCACCGAGTCGATCAACCTGGTGGCGTATTCGTGGGCACGCGCGAACCTCAAAGCAGGCGATCTTGTCATCCTGACCGAGATGGAGCATCACAGCAATCTCGTTCCCTGGCATATGCTGCAAGCGGAACGCGGCATTGAATTGGAATTCATTCCGGTGACCGAAGACGGCCTGCTGGATCTGGATGTCTACAAGTCGCTTCTTAATCGGACCCCGAAACTGGTCTCGTTTACGCACATGTCCAACGTCCTGGGCACGATCAACCCGGCGGGGGAGATCATCAAGCTGGCTCATGCGGCGGGTGCGCTCGTTCTCGTGGATGGTGCCCAATCGGTGCCGCATCTTTCTGTGGATGTGCAGGCTTTGGACGCAGATTTCTATGCCTTCTCGGCGCATAAAATGTGCGGCCCAACAGGCATTGGCATTTTGTATGGAAAATCTGCCTTGCTTGAAGCCATGCCGCCCTTCCTCGGCGGTGGCGATATGATCAAGGAAGTGAAGCTGCGCTCCTTCCGTGCAAATACATTGCCGCATAAATTTGAAGCCGGTACTCCAGCGATTGCAGAAGCGGTCGGTTTGGGCGCGGCAGTGGATTACCTCGCAGGCATCGGCATGGACAAGATCGCGGCGCACGAGCATGAGATCACCGAATATGCGCTCGAACGCTTGGAGGAAGTGCCAGGCGTGAAATTGTTCGGTCCCTCTGCTGATAAAAAAGGCGGTGTGGCGGCCTTTACTCTTCAGGGTGTTCATCCGCATGATGTGGCGCAGATCCTTGACCAGGATGGTATCGCCGTTCGGGCCGGTCATCATTGTGCCCAGCCCCTGCATGAAAAATTTGGCATCCCTGCCACCAGCCGCGCTTCGTTCTATTTGTATTCAACAAAGGAAGAAGTGGACCTGCTGGTAAAGGGATTGTATAAAGTGAAGGAAATGTTTGGGTAATGTTGTAGGGGTGAGGTTTTCTCGCCCTGTTATACCTGAAATCAAATTGGGCAGGGAGACCCTGCCCCTACTGGAATTATCATGGACGATCTCTATCGCGAAGTTATCATCGAGCATTATAAAAACCCTTCTCATCGCGGGCACCTCGACCCGCATGATATTACCTTTGAAGATAATAATCCCCTATGCGGCGACCATATCCAGATCGATCTGCGGGTGAATGCCGAAGGGATCGTGACCGAGGCGCTTTTCGACGGTCATGGCTGCGCCATCTCGCAAGCCTCCGCCGACCTGTTGATGGAATCCATCATTGGCAAACCTTTGGAAGACGTGAAGAAGCTCAACAAGCAGGATATTCTCGACATGCTTGGCATCGACCTGGGCCCGGTGCGCTTGAAATGTGCCCTGCTTTCCCTCAAGGTATTAAAAGCCGGGGTATATGGGTTGGGCGAAGCCGGTGATGACCTGGTGGAGTAGGCGGCGTGTCGCATCGAATCCGCGAAATGTCCATTGCTGATTTTGAGGATATCATCCAAATATTTCGAGTGACTCCCGGAATTTCCGTCCGTGATGCAGATTCTCGTGAAGCAACAGAAGTCTATTTACAGAGAAACCCCGGCCTGAGCTTTGTAGCAGTTGTGGACGAAAAGATCGTCGGCTGTGTGATGTCTGGCCATGACGGGCGGCGCGGGTATCTTCAGCATCTGGTCGTGAAGCCGGAATACAGGCGGCAGGGAATCGGTGAGACCTTGTTCACAGCCTGTCTCGACGCGCTTCAAGGAATTGGCATCCATAAGACCCACATCTTTGTCATGAGGGACAATCAACTTGGGAATGAGTTTTGGCGCAGCAAGGGCTGGGTGTTGCGTGACGAGATCAAGATGTACTCCTATAATCGTTCGGCAAGCGCAAACGCTTGAATCTATATTCGACAAGCCTGGTAATCCATATGTTCAACTACACGACCTTCGATGAATCAAAAGCTGAGTTTGTAGAGATCGCTCCCGCCTCGGAACTGCCCAATGGTGAGCGGCTCTTTGTTGACCTGGGGGATAAACCCATTGTTCTCTTTAATATTGGCGGACAGTTCTTTGCGATCGGCGATATTTGCTCTCATGATGACGGCCCGTTGGGTGACGGCATGATCGAGAATTTCAATGTGGTCTGCCCGCGGCACGGCGGGGAGTTCGATATCCGTACCGGCCAGGCCGTACAGATGCCTGCCGTGGTGGATATTCCCGCCTACCCGGTACGGGTGCAGGATGGTATGCTGTTCGTAGGGCTTCCAAAGGAATGATGAATAATTTGAAGCCCCACCACTTTGGCGGGGCTTTTTGTTGAACCATAGGAATGGTGAAAGCATGGCCACAATCTTGATCGTTGAGGATACTCCGGATAACGCTGAGCTGGCCCGCAAGATCCTGGCCGCACAGGGTTATCAAGTGATCGAAGCATCGAACGCCGAAACAGGTTACCAGCTCGCGCTCGACCAGCGCCCGGACCTGCTTCTACTTGACCTGGGCCTGCCCGACCATGATGGCCTGACCCTGGCGGGCTGGCTGCGCGCCGAGCCCAGCCTGGACGACATGGTGATCATTGCCTTTACAGCCTGGCCGCCAGAGAACGTCCAACAAATGGCTGAAAGTTATGGCTGCAATGGTTTCATCAGCAAACCAATCGTCAGTGTGAATGATTTCGTTGCCCAGATCGATACATATCTCAAAAAGTAGATTTTCCTTATCGGTTCCAATGTCTCAACAAACAAACCCTGCAATTCGGCTGATTCCTGCCAGCCGCTTTACGATCGACGAGTTAACTGCCATTTATAACCAGACCCGGGTGGACTACCTGGTGCCCATGCCCATGAATGCAACGCGCCTGGCCGAGTATGTGACCATGTATGATGTCGACCTGGAGCGTTCTCTGGTGGCAGTGGATGATGAGGGCCTGCGTGGAGTGAACATGCTGGGCGTGCGCGCTGAGCGCACGTGGATCACCCGTCTGGGAGTGATTCCCACCACACGCCGGGCAGGCGTCGGCGAGGCTTTGATGCGCGGTTTGTTGGACCAGTCTGCCCAGGCGAAGATCGACTTCACCATGCTGGAGGTCATCAAGAACAATACGCCTGCCCATCAGCTTTTTTTGAAGCTTGGGTTTTATGAAGTGGGAGAGTTGTTGATCCTGCGCCGCCCTCCGGGAAGAATTCCCGAGCCGGTGATTGCCGATGCGCGGCGTTTGGAACGCTATGAGGTGCTTGACCTTGTGGGCTATGATCGCGGCACCCAGCCCTGGACGAATCAATCTGAATCGATGGCGCATGGGCGTGAAATTTTTGGGATGCGCCTGACCCTGACGGATGGCAGTACGGGCTGGCTTGCCTATCAGCGCGAAAAATTTTTACTTTCGCATTTCATTTACAAGACCGAATCCGGTGACCCGGCCAGGATGGCTTATGCCTTCCTTTCTCATTTGCATAATCAATATCCCCGGCTTGATACGCACATCGAGAACATTCAGGTCAATGACCCGCACCTGCCCGGTTTTTATAAGATGGGCTATGTCGAATCGTTTCGACGCATCGAGATGTGGCGCGGATCGCCTCCGGCTTCCATTCATCCTGTGCAATAAAAAAGCAGCAGGTTTTCTCTGCTGCCTTTGATTTCTTTACCACTCTCCCGCATAAGGGACCTGATAGGGCTTGCTCATGCGCTCGATGTGCCAGCGCCTCAGTTCCACCAATTGGCGGATGTGCAAATTATCATGCGCCACCCACGAGGCGAACATATCGCCTGCCCGAATTAACCTGAATTTTGTTCTGTAGCTGATATTCCAATCTGCGTTTTTTAGCCCTTTTAACCATGCCAGAGACTTTACCCGCTCGCGGAAGAACTTGGCTTTCATCTTTCTAAAATCTTGCTCGTTATACTTTCGCAATTTCACCCACGCTTGCGGAGCGATGGAATGCCACTTCTCGTCCTGCCGGTGTAAGATGAAATCCAAATGTTCGCGGAAATCTTCGCGCTCTTCATCGTACAGGTGACAGGTCACTTCGAGGATAGACCACGTTCCTTTGGAGGGCTTCATCTGAGCTTGGGTTTGGTCAACACCCGCCAGCAACGAGCGGATCATTTCCGTGCTTTGGGTGAGTTCATGGTAAAGGGTTGTGAATTGCATGGTTTCTTCTTTCTATGGGGTTGCGGTGGGAATTAATGCTGATTCTGGTTCAATTGGCAAATTGGGACATACCGCCTGATATGGCAACGCATCCCCAATGTATTGATCCCACTCGGCACGTGTGAGGTTGCGGGGCATGGACTTGCAGGCATTGGCAATCACATCCTTTGGCTGCCATTCCCACATGCGAGCTGTATTATCATTAATTCCTGAGACAACGTATTTACCATCGGAGCTGAAAGCTACATAATTCACAGTAACATCAAGGGTCATCCGAGCAACTTCCCTGCCAGTGGCAGCT